>NZ_JAMYQP010000004.1:0-284539 GCF_040320945.1 Mesorhizobium sp. M0587 | reverse complement strand
CTGCGTGAGAGGGCCGCACGGGAGATGGAGGAAATGAAGAAGAAGGGCAGTTGGAATGTGTGAGTGGAGCGCCCTTTCCTTCTCCCCGTTTACGGGGAGAAGGTGCCCGAAGGGCGGATGAGGGGCAGCGCCATGCGTAGTGGAAACGAGCCGAAGGTGGCGAGAGCCCGTGAGCTACGGAAGGTGGAAAACGAAGCCGAGGAAAGGCTTTGGCATGAACTGCGCGGACGGCGATTGAATGGCCGCAAGTTTGTTCGCCAACTGCCGATTGGCCCCTATTTCGCTGACTTCGCTTGTCGTGAAGCCAATCTGGTCGTGGAAGTTGATGGAAGCCAGCACGCAAACCGATCCCGTGATCGATACAGGGACGAAACTATGAATAGGAATGGTTGGTCGGTGCTAAGAGTTTGGCACGTTGATGTCCTGACGGGCCGCAAGAGTGTTCTGGATACGATTGTTGCGGCGCTGGATGGTAGGCTCAACCAGAGAATGATCGCTGTCGACGTTAAGTTTTTGCCCTCTTCAACGTCAGGGGAAAGATGATGAGCGTTTGCGCCGCCCCTCATCCGCCCTTCGGGCACCTTCTCCCCGTAAACGGGGAGAAGGAATAATGGTCCGCAAACCCGACCTTCTGCGCGACAATGAACTCATCTATGGCCGGCTGCTGACGGTCGACGAGACGCATCTCATCCAGCGTTACAACAAGGCGCTGGCGGCGTTCGGCCTCACACCCACCAAGCTGAAGAGCTTCCAGATCGACCGTACCGGCTTCTCGCCCGAAGTGGCCGAGGAGTGCGGCGACTACGACTATCTCGATCCCAATGAGGTCAATCGCCGCTTCATTATCCTGACGCCGTCGCAGATCGACCTGCCGGTGGTGCACACCGCCTTCTCCAACACCTCGCAGCTGATGTTCGAGTTCATGTCGAAGAACCAGCGCGCCATCGACGCGCTGACCATCAAGGACGTGATCTACGGCGAGATCGAGGATTCCATTCCCAAGGTCAACGACATCGAGGACCTGCTGTCGATCAACCAGGTCGAGTTCAAGGTGCTGTCGGCCGAGGATGTGCTGGGCAAGGCCGCCGAGCTCGGCAAGCTGGTCGACCGGCTGAGGCAGGAGCCCGACGCCTGGCGCGACAATGCCATGCTGACCCGAATGGTGGAACTGGCGAAAATCTGCGGCGATATCAGAGAGAACGCTCTGGTGCCCGACCAGGTGATCTTCCGCCACAACGCCTACTGGACCAGCCATTTCGGCGGCCTCTACGTGTTCGTCGATCCCGACATGACGACGGTGATCAGCGATCCGGCCGCCCCCGGCTTCCGCCGCTCGCGTCCGTGGCAGGTCAGCTATCTCTCGATCAACGATGCCGACAAGGTATTCAAATTCCTTGCAGCCACCGGTCGCATCGAACTGCCGCGCGCCTCCTGGATCGAGACATCGGGCTATCTCGAGCACCGGGCCGAGATGGTGGTGCGAGCACTGATCCGCGATGCCGAGCCGAACCGCAACCTTACCGACGTCGACAAGGTCTGGCTGCAGACCTGGATCCAGAGCCATGCGGACCTGATCACCAAGGACGGCAATTTTCCTTTCCTCAATGCCGCCAAACGCGAGATCGCCCAGCTTGGCCACCTCAAGATCGAGGATGTCTTTCCGCAGCAACGTTTCCTGGTGATCCGGGCAAAGCCCGACCATCCCGACGCCTGGCTGACCAACCGGCTGATTTCGGATTTCGTGCCGTCGGACTTCGTCTCGCGCTACATCTTCAACAAGCAGGGCTTCTACGACGATTATGACGGCTTCAGCGACGCCTGGCGATCGCATGTTGTGGACGTTCTGAAAACCACATATTTGAAGGATAAGGTGGCGTTCCGCACACGCCTCTACGGCCTGACTGACTAGAACGAAATAAACCGTCATTTCGTTCTAACGTGTTGTTTTGGCGAATAATGTTATCCAAAAAGTCTGCAACTTTTTGGCATCATGCTATGAGGGGTGACACAGCCATGCTCAATCCGATCGTGAACTTCTTCACCGGGATTTTCCAATGGATCGGCCGCGGCATCGGCCTTCTGATCGGCGTCATCCTGTGGCCGTTCCTATGGGCCGGGCGCTGGTATGCGCAACGCGGCTGGATCCTCAAGGCGGTGGTCGGCCTCGCCTTGCTGGTGCTGATCGGCCTTTACGCCAATTTCTTCTACGCCACCCAGTGGTGGAACAATTTCAACCCGAGCTACCCCGACAACTACACGTTCGAGAAGCGCAACGTGTCCGCCGGCGAACAGCTGGCCGCCGGCGCCGGCACGGATACCGCCCGGACCTGCGGCAACTCCGGCATCGCCCAGATCGCCGCCGACCTGACCGATTTCAACGTCAACCAGAATGCCTGGATCTCGTCGATGATCCTCTACAAGCTCGGCCTGTTCGGCATCAACTGGGACAACACGCCGTGGATGGACAACAAGGCCTCGTTCCAGCGCGGCATCAACCAGGCGGTACGGCGCACAGCGACCGAACTCGCCGACAATCTCGGCCGGGTGCGCACGACATCGCAGATCGATGCCGACCTGCAGGATGCGCGCGGCAATCTGCAGTTCGACGAATACACCTGGTATTTCGGCGTGAGTCCGTTCGGCCCGAAGACGCCGACCCCCAGCTACTATCGCGACGCCGTGCGCAAGCTGCGCTCGTTCAACGCCCGGCTGGCCACCTGCCAGGCGACCTTCGATGCCCGCGCCGACAATCTGAAGCAGTACATCGACCGTATCGCCAGCGACATCGGCTCGACCTCGGCCATCCTCAAGGAGCGCGCCGAGAACCACAACAATGGCTGGTTCGACTTCCGTGCCGACGACCGTTACTGGTTCGCCTATGGCCAGCTCTACGCCTATTACGGCCTGATGAAGGGCGCCCAGGCCGACTTCGATGACGTCATCAAGGAAAAGCATTTGCAAAGCCTGTGGGACACGATGGACGCACAGTTCGTCTCGGCGCTACGCATCCAACCGTTCATCATCGCCAATGGCCGCGAGGACGGCTGGCTGTTGCCGACGCACCTGACGACGATGGGCTTCTACGTGCTCAGGGTGCGCTCCAACATGGTTGAAATCAGCAACGTGCTGACGCAGTAACGCTGTTCCGCCGCAACCTCTTCGATGGCGGATTTGCGCCGTCGCCTCTGTCGCATTCCGTGCATTGTGTGCGGCTGTTTTGAGACGGCGGAGCGGCGCGTCCTCTGGCTTCTATACGGCGCGGCAAACGGAGCCAGAAAGAACCGCTGACAGGTCGGCCGGTCCGCAGAGGAATTTTCTCTAGAGGAAACATAGTTGCATGGAAGTTGACGCCGCGGCAGCGACAGGGTTAGAACATGCCCTCGCGCCGTTCCAGCCTGCCTGCGAGTGAGATCAACCCGTCCCCTCCACCGTTCAATCCAGAGGAAAGCCGTCATGGCCGAAGTGAAGTCCGACATCGAGATCGCGCGCGGCGCCAGGAAGAAGCAGATCCAGGAGATCGGCCAGAAGATCGGCATCCCGACCGAGCATCTTTTGCCCTATGGCCACGACAAGGCGAAGATCTCTGCCGAGTTCATCAAGTCGGTGAAAGGCAACAAGGACGGCAAGCTGATCCTCGTCACCGCCATCAACCCGACGCCGGCCGGCGAAGGCAAGACGACCACCACGGTCGGCCTCGGCGACGGCCTGAACCGCATCGGCAAGAAGGCGATCGTCTGCATCCGCGAGGCTTCGCTCGGCCCGAATTTCGGCGTCAAGGGCGGTGCGGCCGGCGGCGGCTATGCGCAGGTCGTGCCGATGGAGGACATGAACCTCCATTTCACCGGCGACTTCCACGCCATCACCACCGCGCACAACCTTTTGTCGGCGCTGATCGACAACCACATCTACTGGGGCAATGAGCTCGGCATCGACACCCGCCGGGTCGTCTGGCGCCGCGTCATGGACATGAACGACCGCGCGCTGCGCGAGATCATCTGCTCACTCGGCGGCGTCGCCAACGGCTTTCCGCGCGAAGCCGGCTTCGACATCACCGTCGCCTCGGAAGTCATGGCTATCCTGTGCCTGTCGACCGACCTGAAGGACCTTGAAAAACGCCTCGGCGACATCATCGTCGCCTACCGCCGCGACAAGTCGCCGGTCTATGCCCGCGACCTCAAGGCCGACGGCGCCATGGCCGTGCTCTTGAAGGACGCCATGCAGCCCAATCTGGTGCAAACGCTGGAAAATAACCCGGCCTTCGTGCATGGCGGCCCGTTCGCCAACATCGCCCATGGCTGCAACTCGGTCGTCGCCACCACGACGGCACTGAAGCTCGCCGATTATGTCGTCACCGAAGCAGGCTTCGGCGCGGATCTCGGTGCCGAAAAGTTCTTCGACATCAAGTGCCGCAAGGCGGGCCTGAAGCCGGCGGCGGCCGTCATCGTCGCTACCGTGCGCGCCATGAAGATGAATGGCGGCGTCAAGAAGGAAGACCTCGGCAAGGAGAACGTCGAGGCGGTCAAGAAGGGCTGTGCCAATCTCGGCCGCCACATCGAGAACATCAGGCAGTTCGGCGTGCCGGCGGTGGTCGCCATCAACCATTTCTATTCCGACACCGAGGCCGAGATCCAGGCGATGAAGGCCTATGTCGCCTCGATGGGCGAAGACGCGATCCTGTGCAAGCACTGGGCCCAGGGATCGGCCGGCATCGAGGAACTCGCCAACAAGGTGGTGAGGCTGGCCGAATCCGGCGCCTCGCAGTTCGCGCCGCTCTATCCCGATGCCATGCCGCTGTTCGAGAAGATCAACACCATCGTCCAGCGCATCTATCGCGGATCGGAAGCGATCGCCGACAAGTCGGTGCGCGACCAGTTGCACGCCTGGGAACAGGCCGGCTACGGCCACCTGCCGGTCTGCATGGCCAAGACGCAATACTCGTTCTCGACCGACCCGAACCTGCGCGGCGCGCCAACCGGTCATACCGTGCCGGTGCGCGAGGTCAGGCTGTCGGCGGGTGCGGGCTTCGTCGTCATCATCTGTGGCGAGGTCATGACCATGCCGGGCCTGCCCAAGGCGCCATCCTCAGAAAAGATCTTCCTCAACGAGATGGGCCAGATCGAAGGTTTGTTCTAAAAACCCTCAACTCCAAAGTGCAAAAGGGCGCCGCAGCGATGCGGCGCCCTTTTATTTCGCGGACGATTACGCAGCGTTGCGAGCCAGTGCCCGCTGATTGGAGCCGAAGATCGTGTCGCGTTCCGGCAACGCGCCGGTCTTCAGGCAGTCGACCCATTCGGCGGTCTTGAGCACGGCGGCGAAGCGCGACTGCAGAATGATCGTCACCACGCGGTGGATTTCCTCGGCCGAGGCATAGCCGGCGCTGTTGGCGTAAGGCACCGAGCCGGTGGCGTCGGACAGGAACTCGACCGAGAACCCCATGTGCACGGCGTGGATGATGGTCGACAGATCGCAATTATGCGTCATGTAGCCGACGACCGCGATCGTATCTATGGCATTGGCGCGCAGCCAGTCCTCGAGATCGGTGCCGGTGAAGGCGGAGGGCAGCGTCTTCTCGACATAGTGGTCGCGGCCACGCCTGGCGATCTCGGGATGCAGTTCGCCGCCATGGCTGCCTTTGGCGAAGATTGGCGACGTCTCGGGCGCCATCTGCTTGATGACAACCACCTTGATGCCAGCGGCGGCAGCGGCATCCATCGCGCGCGCCACATTGACGACGCTGTCGCGGAACGGCGGATGCTGGATGGCGAGATTGCCGCCGTCATAATCGTTCTGGACATCGACGACGATCAGCGCCCGGCGTGGCGTGGTGTTGGCTGGCTCGGACATGATGTTTTCCTTTCGGGCTTGAATGCGATGCGCCGAGAATAGGCCGGCAGTCGGGTCGCCAAAAGTGTCCCAATTGACATCATTCGAAAGAATTGGGACAATCTTTTTTTCTCGCTGGAAGACGCCCTTGGCCGATCCGATCATTGCTGTCCTCGCCTTCGACGGCATCAGCCCGTTCCATCTCTCCGTGCCATGCCTGGTGTTCGGCGAGGACAGGACGGCGCTCGGCCTACCCCGCTTCGAGTTCCGCATCTGCGCGGGCACGGCCGGCCCTGTCCATACCGAGGCCGGTCTGACTGCTACCGCGCCGCATGGGTTGGAGGGCCTCGACGACGCCGACATCGTCATCATCCCGAGTTGGCATCATCTCAGCGAGCCGCCACAACAGCAACTGGTGAAGGCCTTGCGCCAGGCACATCGACGCGGCGCGTTGATCGTCGGCCTTTGCCTTGGGACCTTTGCCATTGCCGCCGCCGGGCTGCTTTCCGGTCGCGCCGCGGCGACGCACTGGGCCTATTCCGAGCAGCTGCAAAAAATGCACCCGGACATCGCGGTCGATGCCTCGGTGCTCTATGTCGACAATGGCGATGTCGTGACATCGGCGGGCGTTGCGGCCGGCCTCGATTGCTGCCTCCACATCGTGCGTGCCCGCTACGGCGCGGAAGCAGCGCTGCGGCTGGCCCGCCAGATCGTCCTCTCGCCGCATCGGCAGGGCGGGCAGGCGCAATTCATAGAACATCCCCTGGCGAAAAGCGCGGATGCCGACCGTTTCACCAGGGCTCTCGACGCGGTTCGCGCGACGCCCGGCGAAGCGCACAACCTGGACAGCGTCGCCGAAGCAGCCGGTCTGACCCGGCGCACTTTCACCCGCCGCTTCCAGAAATCGATCGGCACCAGTTTCGGCGAATGGCTGATCGGCCAGCGGATCGAACTAGCGCAACGGCTGCTGGAAGCGACCGAAAAATCGATGGACATCGTTGCCTACGAGGCCGGTTTCGGCAGCGCCACGTCACTGCGCCAACATTTCGCTGCAAGGCTTAGGACATCACCGGCGCAGTACCGGCGTGAATTCTCCAGGCGAGCCGATCCGGATGTGCGCGCGGCCCATGCGTTGTCGCATTGATCGTCCGCGAAAACGCGTCAGCCGCGCTTGACCGCCCGCGCGGGATTGCCGACCACCGTCGTGTTCGCGGGCACGTCGCGCGTCACCACGGCGCCGGCGCCGACGATGGCGCCCTCGCCGATGCTGACGCCGGCGAGCAGGACGGCGCTACCGCCGATCCATGCGTTGGCGCCGATCTCCACCGGCCCGGCGATCTCCAGGCCGACCTGCCGTCCGGCAGGTTCCCTGTGATGCTCCGCGCAATAGATCTGCACATTGGGACCGAGCAGCGTTCCCTTGCCGATGCGAACGCTTGCCGTATCGAGAATGATGCAGCCGGCATTGAGAAAGACGCCGTCGCCGAGAAAGATGTTGAAGCCATAGGCGCAGTGAAACGGCGCCTCGATGCGGACGCCCTGGCCCACGCTGCCGAGCAGCGCCTTCAACCCTGGCCCGAGATCACCGCGCTGCCGCGGCGGCAGCGAATTGTGCTCGAACACGGCGTCGCGCGCCGTAACGCGCAGGGCCTCCAGTTCATCGTCGAGGCATGCGTACCATTCGCCGGCCGCCATCTTTGCGCGCTCGCTTCCAGCCATGACGGGACCTCCGGTGGACGGCATTGCCAAAGCATAATTGCAGTGAATGGAAAGTCCCTGCACCCTGCAACACCGACTTGCAATCCTCATTCGCTTTTTTCGGAGTCATGCGCTGGTCAAATGCCGGGCCTATGCTAGCCTGCTCTTGCTGGGTTGCCTGGCCCGGGATCGAGGGGATCAATCATGCTTTATGTTCTCGCACTTCTGATCGGCGTCATTGCCGGCCTGCGCGCCATGACAGCGCCGGCAACCGTCGCCTGGGGCGCGTATCTCGGCTGGCTGCCGGTTGCCGGCACCTGGGCCAGCTTCATGAGCCACTGGGCAGCTGTCGGCATCTTCACCATCCTGGCCATCGTCGAACTGGTCACCGACCAGCTGCCGTCGACGCCAAGCCGCAAGGTGCCGCAGCAATTTGGCGCCCGTATCCTGCTTGGCGCCTTCAGCGGCGCGGTGATCGGCGCCACTGCCGGTTCCACCATCGGCGGCCTGATCGCCGGCGCCATCGGCGCAGTCATCGGGACGCTCGGCGGTGCGGAAGTACGCGGCCGGCTGGCAGCAAGCTTCGGCAAGGATCCGCCTGCCGCTTTCATCGAGGACGCGGTGGCGATCATCGGCGGGTTGCTCATCGTGGCGGCGGTGGCATGACGGTCAAAACCTTCGACGCCATCGTCATCGGCGCCGGACAGGCCGGCCCTTCGCTGGCTGGCCGGTTGAATGACGCCGGCATGAGCGTGGCGCTGATCGAGCGCAAGCTGGTCGGCGGCACCTGCGTCAACACCGGCTGCATGCCGACCAAAGCCATGGTCGCCAGCGCCTATGCGGCGCATCTCGCCCGCCGAGCCGCCGACTATGGCGTCACGCTCGAAGGCCCCGTCGGCGTCAACTACGAGACGATCAAGGCGCGCAAGGACAAGGTGACAATCGACGCCCGCACAGGGCTCGAGACCTGGATCGGCAGCATGGACAAATGCACGCTCTATCGCGGTCATGCGCGTTTCGAATCGGCGAACACGGTGCGCGTCGGCGACGACCTTTTGACCGCCGAAAAGATATTCCTCAACACCGGCGGTCGCGCTTCCGTGCCTGACCTGCCCGGCATCCACGACATCGACTATCTGACCAATTCCTCGATGATGGATCTCGACGTTTTGCCGCGCCATCTCGTCGTCGTAGGCGGCAGCTATATCTCGCTTGAATTCGCGCAGATGTTCCGTCGCTTCGGCTCGCAAGTCACCGTCATCGAAAAAGGCCCGCGCCTAGCCGGTCGCGAGGACGAGGACGTTTCGGCAGCCATCCTGTCGATCCTCGAAAACGAAGGCATTGCGATCCATCTCGGCGCCGACGACATCGCATTTGCCAAGCAAGGCAACGACATCGCCGTGACCTTCTCGGCCGGCAAGCCAGCCGCCGTCGGCTCGCACGTGCTGTTGGCTCTGGGACGAGCACCCAACACCGACGACCTTGGCCTCGACAGAGCCGGCGTCGAGGTCGACAAGCGCGGCTTCATCGTCGTCGACGACCAGTTGCGCACCAGCGTGCCCGGCATCTGGGCAATGGGCGACTGCAACGGCAAGGGCGCTTTCACCCATACCTCCTACAACGACTACGAGATCGTCGCCGCCAACCTGCTCGACAATGATCCGCGCAAGGTCAGCGACCGCATCGAAGCGTACGCGCTCTACATCGACCCACCGCTCGGCCGCTGCGGCATGACCGAGGCGGCGGTGAAAAAGTCCGGCCGCCGCGCGCTGGTCGGCCAGCGCCCGATGACCCGCGTCGGCCGTGCCGTCGAAAAAGGCGAGACGCAAGGCTTCATGAAGATCCTGGTCGATGCCGACACCAGGGAAATCCTCGGCTGCTGCGTGCTAGGCCCCGGCGGCGATGAGGCCGTGCATTGCGTGCTCGACCTGATGTACGCCAAGGCGCCTGTCGACACGCTGGCGCGCGCCATGCACATCCACCCCAATGTCTCGGAGCTGCTGCCCACCATCGCCCAGGAGTTAAGGCCGCTGGTCTGAGTTCAGGCTTCAGCCGGTCGGTTCGACCGCTCGGCTGGGTTCAGTCCCGTCTCTAGAGCCGGCTCGGCACAAGCACGGCTGCCGGCGCCATCTTCTGCTCTCCGATTTCTGCATTGCTGCATTGCGGCAATGGCGCTTGTGTGCCGTGGCGCGCTTCGCGCAGTCTCTGATTGAACCGATTCAGTCTGGACGCCCCATGCCTTTGCCGATCCTTGCGCTTGCCATTGCGTCCTTCTGCATCGGCACCACCGAATTCGTCATCATGGGCCTGCTGCCGGAGGTCGCAGCCGACCTCGGCGTGTCCATCCCCTCGGCCGGCCTGCTGGTCACCGGCTATGCGTTGGGCGTCGTCTTCGGGGCGCCGATCGTGGCGATGGCGACCGCGCATTTGCCGCGCAAGCCGGTGCTGGTCGGACTGGCCGTGCTGTTCGTCATCGGCAATCAGTTCTGCGCCATCGCGCCCAACTACTGGCTGCTGATGGCGGCGCGCGTCTTCACCGCTTTCGGCCACGGCGCCTTCTTCGGCATCGGATCGGTCGTCGCCGCCAGCCTGGTGCCGCGCAACAAGCGCGCCAGCGCCATCGCGCTGATGTTCGCCGGACTGACGCTGGCCAATATCCTTGGCGTTCCGGCCGGCACGGCGCTTGGCGAAGCCTTCGGCTGGCGCGCCACCTTCCTGGCCGTGGTCGGCATCGGCCTGATCTCGGTCGCCGCCATCGCCTGGCTGGTGCCGTCAGATGTCGCCGAGCCGAGCGGCGGCGGCCTGCGCGGCGAACTGCGTGTCTTGGGCAAGCTGCAGGTCTGGCTGGCGATGCTGATCGCGGCCCTTGCTTCAGCCAGCCTGTTCGCCGTCTTCACCTACATTAAACCCTACCTCACCGACGTCTCCGGCTTGTCCACGGCGGCGGTCACCTGGGTGCTGCTTTTGTTCGGCGCCGGAATGACCATCGGCAACATCATCGGCGGCAGGCTGGCCGACTGGAAACTGATGCCGACGGTCATCGGCACGCTGCTGTTGCTGGCACTCCTGTTCGTCTGCTTCATGCAGTTCGGCGCGATAGCGAGCGTTGCCATCGGCATCGTCTTCCTGTGGGGCCTGCTCGTCTTCGTCGTCGTGCCGCCGCTGCAAATCCGCGTCGTCGAGGCGGCCTCCGAGGGGCCAAACCTCGCCGCCACACTCAACCAGGGCGCCTTCAATGTCGGCAATGCGGGCGGCGCCTGGATCGGCGGCATGGCCCTTTCCCAAGGCATTTCCTACGCGAATCTGCCATTGGTCGGCGCCGCACTGGCCCTGCTGGCGGTCACCGTCGCGGTCCTGACGCGGGCGCTGGACCGGCGCGCGCCCCTCCCGCTTCAAGCTCCGGCGGAGTAATCTGTTGCGCCCATAGCGCGGCGCGCTGGACCAATCGACATCGGCGCCTTCAATGGGCATGTCTTCCGCGCTCGAAGGAGGACGTCATGCAGAAATCGATCGAACGCATCGCCGGCGACAGCGACGGCGTTTCCTACGAATTCCCGCTGTTCCGCTTCGCCGGTGCGGACAAAGCGGCACCATCGGCCTATTTGCAGGCCGCACTCCATGCCGGCGAGCTGCCGGGCGTCGTCGCCATCGATGCGCTGATGCCGATGCTCGGCGAGGCTGAAGCCGAAGGCCGCATCAGGGGCGACATCACCATCGCGCCCTGGGCCAACCCGATCGGCCGCGCGCAATATCATTTCGGCGAGCATCAGGGCCGTTTTCATTTGGGCACCCGAACCAACTTCAACCGCGGCTTTCCGCTGCTCGCCGCGCCCGACGCGGCGCTCTTGCCCAACACCGTCCTTGGCAGTGCCGACCAACGGCTGAAGACCCGGCTGGTGCAGCTTTCGCTCGGCCACGACATCGTGCTCGACCTGCATTGCGACGATGAGGGCCTCGCCTATCTCTACGTCCACACGAGTCTCTGGCCGGCCATGGCCGATTGCGCTGCCGCCATGGGCGTCGACGCGGTGGTGCTGTGGAGCGAGGATGCAGACGGCACCTTCGAAGGCGCCTCGATCATGCCCTACCAGAACGTTCCCGCCGACATGGCCAAGTTCGATCGTCGTGTCGCCACCACGGTCGAATATCGCGGCATCCTCGATGTCGACGGCGCCCTGGCCGCCGCCGATGCCGAAGGCCTCTACCGGCTGCTGGTGGCGCGCGGCGTGGTCGCCGACCCGGCCATCCCGGCGCCCGGTCCTTTCACCGGTGTCGTGGCGCCGCTGGAGAACATCGACATGATGCCGGCGCCCCGGGCGGGTGCGGTCCTCTATGACGTAAAGCCCGGCGATCGCGTCGCGACGGGCACACGCCTCGCCACCATCGTGCATGCACCGGGCGAAGCCGACGGCCGCACGGAAGTGTTCGCACCGCAGGACGGCATCGTCCTGACCCGGCGCTCGCGCCGCATCATCCGCGCCGGCGAGGATCTGTTGAAACTGGTCGGCGAAAGAAAGAGCGCCGATGCCAGATCGGGTACGCTGGAGGATTGAGGGCTCACGCCCCCCATTGAATCCTGTTGCGTGGCCGCTCAATCGCCGCTAAGGGAATCGCCATGAACATGCGTTCGATCAAGACCATTTGGTGGTGGGCCTGCTGACAGCGGCCTGTTCGAGCACGTGCGCGTGAAAAGAGAGGGTGGCCGCAGCGGAATGTCCGGGCGGCCATTTGTTTTTTAAAGCCATTCCCGGGTCCGTTGCCCCAAGGAGCTGATGGAGACGGCAATGACGATGAAGATTCTGGACAACGGCGCTGAAAGTTTCGTGACCGCGGGTGGCATCACCATCACCCGCGAGCGCCACGACCGCTCCTATGCGGGAGCGATCGACAGCTATGTCGACGGCTTGAATTCGCGCCGGGGCGCGGTGTTTTCCTCCAACTATGAATATCCCGGCCGCTACACGCGCTGGGACACCGCCATCATCGATCCGCCGCTGGTGATCTCCGCGCATGGGCGGGCAATGCGCATCGAGGCGCTGAACGGCCGTGGCGAGGTGCTGTTGCCTGTCATCGGCAAGGCTCTCGGCAGCTTGGCCGATGTCACCATCACAGAGACGTCGAAGAAGCTGATCCGCCTCGATGTGGCCAAACCCGGCCGTATCTTCACCGAGGAGGAGCGTAGCCGCGTTCCATCGGTGTTCACCGTGCTGCGCGCCATCACGGCTTTGTTCAAGACCGGCGAAGACGCCAATCTCGGCCTCTACGGCGCCTTCGGCTACGATCTCGCCTTCCAGTTCGACCCGGTCGACTACAAGCTCGAGCGCAAGCAGAGCCAGCGCGACCTTGTGCTGTTCCTGCCCGACGAGATCCTGGTCGTCGACCACTATTCGGCCAAGGCCTGGACCGACCGCTACGACTACGCCGGCGAGGGTTTCTCGACCGAGGGTCTGCCGCGCGATGAGATCGCCGAGCCGTTCAGGACCGCGGACCGCATCCCGCCGCGCGGCGACCATGAGCCTGGCGAATACGCCGATCTGGTGCGCCAGGCCATGGACAGCTTCAAGCGCGGCGACCTGTTCGAAGTCGTCCCTGGCCAGATGTTCTACGAGCGTTGCGAGACGCAACCGTCGGAGATTTCGCGCAAGCTGAAGTCGATCAATCCCTCGCCCTATTCCTTCTTCATCAATCTCGGCGAAGGCGAGTACTTGATCGGCGCCTCGCCGGAAATGTTCGTCCGCGTCAACGGCCGCCGTGTCGAGACCTGTCCGATCTCGGGCACCATCAAGCGCGGCGACGACGCCATTTCCGACAGCGAGCAGATCCTGAAACTGCTCAATTCGAAGAAGGACGAATCCGAGCTCACAATGTGCTCGGATGTCGACCGTAACGACAAGTCCAGGGTCTGCGAGCCCGGCTCGGTGCGCGTCATCGGCCGCCGCCAGATCGAGATGTATTCGCGCCTGATCCACACCGTGGATCACATCGAGGGCCGCCTGCGCGAAGGCATGGACGCTTTTGACGCCTTCCTGTCGCATGCCTGGGCTGTCACCGTCACCGGTGCGCCGAAACTGTGGGCCATGCGCTTCATCGAGCAGAACGAGAAGAGCCCGCGCGCCTGGTATGGCGGCGCGATCGGCATGGTCAATTTCAACGGTGACATGAATACCGGCCTGACGCTGCGCACCATCCGCATCAAGGACGGCATTGCCGAAGTGCGTGCCGGCGCCACATTGCTGTTCGACAGCATTCCCGAGGAAGAAGAAGCCGAAACCGAACTCAAGGCATCCGCCATGCTCTCCGCCATCCGCGACGCGAAAACGGGCAATTCCGCCAGCACCGAACGCACCACCGCGCGCGTCGGCGATGGCGTCAATATCCTTCTGGTCGACCACGAGGATAGTTTCGTCCACACGCTGGCCAACTATTTCCGCCAGACCGGCGCCAATGTGTCGACCGTCCGCACGCCGGTGCCTGAGGAAGTCTTCGAACGGCTGAAGCCGGATCTCGTGGTGCTGTCGCCCGGGCCGGGCACGCCGAAGGACTTCGATTGCGCCGCGACCATCAAGAAGGCCCGTGCCCGCGAGCTGCCGATCTTCGGCGTCTGCCTTGGCCTGCAGGCATTGGCCGAGGCCTATGGCGGCGAGCTCAGGCAGCTGCATGTACCCATGCACGGCAAGCCGTCGCGCATCCGGGTCTCCAAGCCGGGCATCATCTTTTCCGGCCTGCCCAAGGAAGTCACCGTCGGCCGCTACCACTCGATCTTCGCCGACCCGGTGCGGTTGCCCGACGATTTCGTGGTCACGGCCGAGACCGAGGATGGCGTCATCATGGCTTTCGAGCACCGCAAGGAGCCGATCGCCGCGGTGCAGTTCCACCCGGAATCGATCATGACGCTCGGCCATAACGCCGGCATGCGCATCATAGAAAACATCGTCGCGCACCTGCCCCGCAAGGCCAAGGAAAAGGCTGCCTGACGAAGATGGCCGAACCCGAGAACACGGCGGCGATGGCGGCGAAGGCCGCCGCGAAGCAGAAGGTCGCCAATCTCGCCTTCTGGTCGATCGTTGTCGCCTTTGTCGTGCTCGCGCTGAAACTCGCCGCCTGGTACGTCACCGGCTCCGTCGCCCTCTATTCGGACGCGCTGGAATCCATCGTCAACGTCATTGCCTCGGCCGCCGCATTCTGGGCAATCCAGGTCAGTTACAAGCCGGCAGACCAGGACCACCCGTTCGGCCATCACAAGGCGGAATACTTCTCGGCAGTGCTCGAAGGGGTGCTGATCGTGGTCGCCGCCCTTTTGATCCTCAACGAAGTCTGGCGTTCCTGGCAGGCTCCGGCGCCTCTCGAACAGCCTTGGGAAGGCCTTGCCGTCAACGGCGTCGCCACCGTCATTAACGCCTTCTGGGCGTGGATGCTTATCCGCACCGGCCGGGCCTCGAAATCGCCCGCGCTGGTCGCCGACGGCAACCACATCATGACCGACGTGGTGACCTCGATCGGCGTCTTCGGCGGACTGGTCGGGGCTATCCTCACCGGCTGGCAGATCCTTGATCCGGCACTTGCCGTCATCGTTGCGCTCAACATCCTGTGGCAGGGTTGGCACGTCATCGGCTCGTCGATGAACGGCCTGATGGACCGCGCCGTCGATACCCAGGAGCACATGCATATCCGCGACATCATCTCGGCCAGTTGCAAGGGTGCGCTGGAAGTACATGACCTGAAGACGCGCATTGCCGGCCGCGCCACCTTCATCGAGTTCCACCTGGTGGTCGATGCCGACATGTCGGTCGGAGCGAGCCATGTCATCTGCGACCGCATCGAGGATGCTCTGAAGGCCGAGATCCCCTCGGTGCGCGTCACCATCCATGTCGAGCCCGACGACGAGGCCAAGCTGCCGAAAGGCACGACGGCAGTGCCTTTCGCGTGAGCTCAGCTCAAGGCGCGCAGGCCGATTGCGGCATCGGCTGCAGCCGGTAGACCTTGTCGTCGGATTTCGTCTTGCCGTCGGCGGCTTTCGAACACAGGTCGATAATCGCCAGGCTGCTGTTGGGGTTGGCCAGCATCATCGTGCCGTCGGCGCCGCGCTTGAGGAAAATCTCCTTCTGCGCGATGTCGCAGGAGAAATCGCTCATCTTCGCACTTGCCGCGCAACGCCATTGGTCAGCCTCACCCTGGCAGGAATAAGTCTGCGTGACCTTGGCCGACTTCTGCCGCGTGGTGACCGAGACGGCGATGTCGGCGCCATCGGGCCAGCTGGCGGCGTCGCCGCCCGAGGCGAAGGAGGCGAGTTCGACCGCTCCGCGGAAAACCCGGATCGACTGCGTTAGCTGGTCGGGATGCGAGCCTAGATGCGAAGCATCATAGTCGCGGCCGTAGCAGAACGCCTGGTCAGGTTTCAGCCGCTCGCGCAAAGGCGGGCCAAGCGCCGGATCAAAGGGAGCGATGCGCGCGAACTCCGCCCTACAGGTCGCGGCCGGCATCGGGTCGAGGCGAAAATCGTCGTCCTGCGAGCCGAGCGCCTGCCTGTCGTATTCAGCCGTGCCGAGTTCCTCTTCCGAATCGGCGTCGAGATAGATATCGGGCTGCAGATCCGACAGGATCAGCCGGCCCTTGTCGTCGATCTTCAGCGACGCGAGCGTGCGGTCGCAGTCCATGCCGCAATGGATCGGGCCTGATTTGTCGTCTTCCGACTCGCGATTGCACCAGCCGCCGGCCCATTCCGGTGCCTTGGCCCCGCGCACCGTGGTGGTGACGAAGCCATTGTAGGACGTGTCGGAATTCGCGGTCGGCTCCTCGTTCGGCCGGCTGACCGGATCGTGGCCGTAATAGAAGAAGATCCGGGCCACCTTCTGCTTCGGGTGCGTTTTGAGGTGTGCCGCTTCATAGACACGCCCGAAACAGACGTCCGCCCCGTTCGGGCTGAGTTCTGTGAGCTTGAGCGCACCATCGGCAGCGGCTGTATCAGCCAGCAGACCGAGCAGAGCGACGCCGAGCACGCCGGGCACCAATATCTTGCTGAACGCCATGTGACCCCCTCCTCGCATCAACAGGACGCAACGTCATTTTATGCTAGTACTGCGGCCGCGGCCACGCAATTTGCGAAGAGCAGCAAAGCGGAGGAGATACCCAATGCGCCGGCGCGATATGTTCCGGGCGGTGCTTGCCGGAACCGGGACGGTCTTTGGTCTGCGCGCGGCGCAGGCCGCAAGTGCCGAGCCCGGCAAGCTGAAGGTCGCCTATCACCTGAGCGATCTCGACAAGGTCAATTTTGTGCTCGGCAACATCAAGAACCACTATGAAGGCACCGGCGGCAATGTCGACATCGCGCTGGTCGTGCATGGTCCGGCCCTTGCCGCTTTCAGGTCGAAAGGCATATCGGCAGCGGTCTCCGGCCGCTTCGCCGGCCTCGTGCAGCAAGGGCTCGAGCCGCAAGCCTGTGCCAATACCATGCAAGGCATGGACATTTCCCTGGCCGACCTGCTCGATGGCTTTCACGCCGCCGACAAGGGTGGCGTCGTCAAGCTCGCCGAACTGCAAAGCCAGGGCTATGCCTATCTCAGACCGTAGTGCACAGTCTTGATCGTGTTGAAAAATCTCCGGAGAAACAGCAGTGCCAGCCACGACCGTGCTTACCATCCCCGATCTCGCCGGCAAGGTGGTGCTCGTCACCGGCGCCTCGACCGGCATAGGCGCGGCGCTTGCAATTGCCTATGCCGCGCAGAAATGCCGGGTTGGGCTGCACTATAATTCGAGCCGCGAAGCCGCCGAGAAGCTCGGCAAGACCATTGCCGACAATGGCGGCGAGGTCTTCCTCGTCCAGGGTGATTTTTCCGTTGCCGCCGATATCGAACGCGTCGTCGAGGACAGCGCCCGATATTTCGGTCGCCTCGACGGGCTGGTCAACAACGCCGGCGGCATGCTCGGTCGCGTGCCCTATGCCGAGCAGACCGAAGCGCATTACGATGCGGTGATGGACCTCAACGCCCGTTCGGTGCTGACTGCCTCGCGCAAGGCGATACCGTGGCTGAAGAAACAGGGCGGCTTCATCGTCAACACCTCGTCGATCGCCGCACGCAATGGTGCCGGCGGCGGCGCCGGCCTTTATGGCTCGGCCAAGGCTTTCGTCTCCAATGTGACGCGCGGCATGGCCAAGGAGCTGATCGGCTTCGGCATCCGCGTCAACGCGGTGGCGCCGGGCACCATTCTCACACCCTTCCACGAACGCTATTCGACCGACGAACAGATGAAAGGAATGATCGCGACCATTCCTCAGGGGCGCGCCGGCACCGCACAGGATTGCGTCGGCGCCTATCTGTTCCTCTCTTCCGATCTGTTGAGCGGCTACATCACCGGCCAGGTGATCGAGGTGAATGGCGGCCAGTTGATGCCTTGAGCGACGATCTGCATACTGGCGATCTGCATACTCCTGTCGAAGAGCTCAAAGGGAGACAAAGGAATGTACGGACTGATCGGCAAGATGCGGGCGGCGCGCGGCCAGCGCGACGCGGTCATTGACCTGCTTCGCGAAAGCACCGGCGCCTTGCCAGGTTGTCTGAGCTATATCATCGCCCGCGACCCTGCGGATGCCGATGCGATCTGGGTGACCGAAGTGTGGACGGATCAGGCAAGCCACAAGGCTTCGCTGCAACTGCCCGAAGTCCAGGCGGCCATCGCCAAGGCGCGCCCCTTCATCGCCGGCTTCGAGTTCCAGGTAGAGACCCACCCAGTCGGCGGCTTTGGCTTGCCTGGCGGCAAGACGGGCTGATCTGGACGGACGGCTCGATGCCGACGCGGAGTTCGTAGGCTTCACTCGACATGCACAATCCGATTACAAGCTTCGCCAGTTCACCGCGTTCCCAAATCGCGCACGTGCTTGCAATGCTGGAGAAATGAACTAAGTTCTATGAACTAAGTCCATTGGAGCGACCTGCGATGCAGACCGTGAACATTCACAATGCGAAGACCAATCTTTCACGTCTCGTTGACCGAGCCGCCAAGGGCGAGCCGTTCATCATCGCCAAAGCGGGCAAACCATTGGTCAAAGTCGTAGCTATCGATCAGCCGGCCCAACAGGCGCGACGGATCGGCTTCATGGCCGGCCAGTTTTCCGTCCCCGACGACTTCGACCGAATGGGCGGTGAAGAAATCGGGCAATTGTTCGGTGCCAACGGGTGAAACTGTTACTCGACACCTATTTGCTGCTGTGGGCGGCTGCCGAGCCGGATCGGCTGCCGCCCGCGGCTCTCGCCGAAATTGAAAATCCGCTCAACGAATTGCTCTTCAGTTCCGCCAGCCTTTGGGAGATCGCAATCAAGCGAGGACTTGGGCGGGACGATTTCCAGGTCGATCCCCGTTTGCTGCGGCGAGGACTATTCGACAATGGCTATCACGAGTTACCGATCACCAGTGAACACGCAGTCACAGTTGACGGACTTCCGGCGGTCCACAAGGATCCCTTCGACCGAATCCTGGTCGCCCAGGCAATCGTGGAGGGCATCACCTTGCTGACGATGGACGATCTTGTCGCCTGCTATCCTGGTCCTATACGAAAGTTCTGACCGGGACACCCTGCAGCCAAACTGCGGCAACCGAGCGTCACGGCTTCCTTTTCGGCGTAACGGGGTTCGCATCGCCCCGTTTCGTGTCTAAGAGCAAAAAATGGATTCTTCGGCCGAGCTGCCACCCCCGGACCTGCCCGTTGTCGAACGCATGGCGCGGATGCGTAAACTCTGGCAATGGCTGGTCCTGCTGGTCATATCGGCGCTGTTTGCCGGCGCGCTGGAATTCGCCGCGCTGCCGGCGGCGCTGCTGATCGGGCCGATGCTGGCGGCCATCATCGCCGGAACCAACGGCGCCACGGTGCGGGTGCCGCGCCTTCTGTTCGGCTCCGCCCAGGCGATCGTCGGCTGCCTCGTCGCCGCTTCGATCTCTGCCGACATCTTTCCCATCTTCTACCAGGAATGGCCGCTGTTCCTTGGCGTGGTCATTGCCACCGTCGCCGCTTCCAGCCTGCTCGGCTGGCTGATCAGCCGCTGGCGCATCCTGCCCGGCACCACCGCCGTCTGGGGCTCCTCGCCCGGAGCGGCCACCGCCATGGTGCTGATGGCCGGAGCTTTCGGCGCAGACCAGCGGCTCGTCGCCTTCATGCAGTACCTGCGCGTCATTTTCGTTTCGGTGACGGCAGCTCTCGTCGCCAAGATGTGGGTCGACACGTCAGGCATCGAAGTTCCGCCCATCATCTGGTTTCCGCCGATCGACCGCCAAGCCTTCGCCGCCACCATCGGCATCGCGCTCGCCGGCGGCCTCATGGGGAAGCTTTGCCGGCTGCCGTCGCCCTTCTTTCTCGGCACCTTCATCTTTGGCGGCCTCATCCATCTCGGCCTTGGCGCGGAGATGCAATTGCCGCCCTGGCTGCTGGCAGCCAGCTACGCCCTGGTCGGCTGGTCGATCGGGCTGAATTTCACCCGGCCGATCCTGCGCCATGCGACGCGCGCTCTGCCGCAGATCATCGCCTCGATCGTGGCGCTGATCGCGTTTTGCGGCGGCATGGCCTTCACGATCAGCCATCTCCTGGGTATCGATCCGCTGACCGCCTACCTGGCGACCAGCCCAGGCGGCATGGACAGCGTCGCCATCATCGCCGCCGCCGCGCAGAACGTCGACATCTCCTTCGTCATGGCGTTGCAATCAGCACGCTTCCTCGTCGTGCTGCTGGTTGGCCCGAGCGTCGCACGCCTGGTGGCGAGATCGATCAAGGAATAGGTAAAGTCGTCGCCCCGGAGTTGGCAATCGACCGGCCGAAACCTGCTGGCGTTGCCGCAGTGCGACAGCACTCGGCACTTTGAGCACTGATTGCCAAAAAATACTTGACTTCATACTCATATTTGAGAGCGCGGGGACGCAATCCTTTATGAGAAAATGGAGACGAGTTGATGCGAAAGCGGCCGACGACATGGTGCCTGGGAATTTCATTGCTGGGCGGTACGGCGATGCTCGGCCAACTCAGTGCTCATGCCCAGGACAGCGGAACCGCTACGGTGCTCGACACGGTCGAGGTGACCGCGCAGAGCAACGAGATCCTGGTGCAGGATGGCTATGTCGCCAAGAAGGACCGCATCGGCACCAAGACGGACACGCCGATCGTCAGGATCCCGCAAGCGATTTCGGTGGTGACGCAGAAGCAGATCGAGGACCAGAAACCGCGCACGCTGAATGAGACGCTCGGCTATACCGCAAGCGCCAATCCCAACAGCTTCGGCTTCGACACGCGCTATGATGCCTTCTTCCTGCGCGGCTTCCAGGCTTTCTACAACGGCCTGTTCCGCGATGGGCTGCGCCAGTACAACGGACCGTCGGCCTGGTTCAAGACCGAGCCCTACGGCATCGAGGGCGTCACCATCCTCAAAGGCCCGGCATCCTCGCTTTACGGCGTCAGCGGCCCTGGCGGCATCGTCAACGTCGTCACCAAGCGCCCCAAGGATGAGCCGTTCCGCGAGATCGAACTGCTGGCCGGCGACCACAACCGGTTTCAGGCTGCGCTCGACGCTTCCGGGCCTGTCAACGCGGACGGCAGCATTCTATATCGATTCACGAGCCTTGGTCGCCTGAGCGAGACCGATCTGCCCGGCTATCCCGACGACAAGCTTTACCTGGCGCCGGCCGTCACCTTCAAGCCTGACGAGGATACCAAGCTCACCATCCTCGGCGAATATTCCAAGTCCGTCGCCGGCGGCACGGCGGCTTTCTACAATTCGAGCTATGGCGTGCTATCGAATGTCTATGAGGGCGATCCGGCCTGGAATGATTTCGACCAGAGCCAAGGCCGCATCGGCTACGAGTTCGAGCACCGTTTCAACGATGTGCTGACGGTTCGCCAGAACCTGCGCTACAACGCTGTCGATAGCGACATCGAGTACAGCGGCCATTACTCGACCGGTGCCGACCAGCCGCTGGAGCGCTACTGGGGCCACTACACCGAAAACATGAAGAACTTCGTCGTCGACAACATGGCGCAGTTCGAATTCGACACCGGCGCGGTCAAGCACACCGCGGTCGGCGGCATCGATTATGCCTGGTCGGACTACGATGCCGGCAGCGGCCTGTCCTACGTTTCCATCGACGACATCAAGGCAATGCCGGTTCCTCACTCCGGCGGACAGGAGATGAACCAGCTCGGCGTCTATCTGCATGACCAGATGGAGTGGAACGACTTCACCCTGTTCACCAGCGGCCGGTACGACTGGGTCGACACCACCTCCACCGCCGCCGATTTCAGCACCTCGAAGCAGAAGGACAGCGCCTTTTCCGGCCGGCTCGGCCTGTCCTACCAGACCGAGTGGGGGATCACCCCCTACGTCAACTATTCGACCTCGTTCTCGCCAAATATCGGCTTCGTCTACGATGATGTCAGCAGCAGTGTCGGCCGCATCGCCCGCCCGACCATCGCCACACAGAAGGAGATCGGCGTCAAATACGAGATCCCGAATTACAATGCGACCGTCAGCGCCGCGCTGTTCGACATCGACCAGAAGGACGGCGTCGTCTTCGATGCCTCGACCGGCATCAACAAGCAGCGTCAGCTCGACCTGAATTCGCGCGGCGTCGAACTGGAAGCCAATGCATCGCTCGACAACGGCTTCAGTTTCATCGCGTCGTATACATACTTGCGGGTCCGGATCGAACGCGGCGCCGAAGGAACCGCGGGCAAGGAACTGTCGGCGACGCCGAACCACATCCTGTCGCTATGGGGCCACTATCAGTTCGAGAACGGCACGCTCGAAGGACTGGGCCTGGGCACCGGCGTGCGCGTTGCCGACGCGAGCTATGGCGACGACGCCAATACCTTCAAGAACAGCGCGCGCGCCTTTGTCGACGCTTCGCTCTCCTACGATTTCGGCTACCGCAATCCGAAGCTCGAAGGCGTCAGGCTGCAGGTCAACGCCAAGAACTTGTTCGACAACCGGAAGAGTATCTGCTCGGCCGGCTATTGCTATCGCGACGAAGGCCGCTCGCTGTTCGCCAGCCTGCGCTATCGTTTCTAATGGACAGCTTGGAGCATGATCCCAAAAACCGGTGCCACTTTCGGGATCACGCCCTAGCTCGCCCTTGGCTGATGGCAGGCAACGAAATGGCCTTTGTCGACGAGCGAAAGCACGGGGCGCTCGTGGCGGCAGACCGACGTCGCCGCCACGCAGCGCGTGTGGAAACGGCAGCCCGACGACGGATCGAGAGGGCTCGGCAGATCGCCCTTGAGCACGATCCGCCGGCTCGGCCGGTTGTCGACGTCGGGAACCGGCACCGCCGAGCGAAGTGCAGCCGTGTAATGATGCCGCGGCGCTGAGAAGACGGCGTCGACCGGCCCCGTCTCGACGATCGAACCCATATACATCACCGCCACCCGCGACGCGAACTGCCTGACCACCGATAGGTCGTGGGCGATGAACACGTAGGTCAGCTTGAATTCGTCGCGCAGATCGCAAAGCAGGTTGATGATCTGCGCCTGGATCGACACGTCCAGCGCCGACACTGGTTCGTCGGCAACAATCAGCTGCGGCCGCAGCGCAAGGGCACGCGCGATGCCGATGCGCTGGCGCTGTCCACCCGAGAATTCGTGCGGGAAACGCTCCGCATGCTCAGGAAGAAGTTCGACCCGGACCAGAAGATCCTCGACCCGGTCCGTCATTTCCGAGCGCGACAGCTTCTCATGCACGCGAAATGGGTCCGCCAGAAGGTCGCCGACGCGGCGCCGAGGGTTGAGCGAGGCAGCGGGATCCTGGAACACCATCTGCATCTGGCGGCGTATTGGCCGCAGCTGCCGTTGCGAGGCCTTGGTGATATCGCGGCCTGCGAATTCCAGCGCCCCGGAGGTGATCTCGGTGAGCCGGACGAGACAGCGTCCCAGGGTCGATTTTCCGCAGCCCGATTCACCGACGATGCCCAGCGTCTCGCCGGGGAAGATGTCTAGCGAGACCTGCTCGACGGCATGGACGATCCGCCGCTGAAAGGGCGAGCGCCCCACCGGATAATATTTCGACAGATCGCTTGTTCGCACCAGCGGTTGCGGCCTGGATTCGGTCATGCCGGCACGGCCTTGGCAGCCAGCGTCCGGCGCAGATCCTGGCGGCCGACTTCGGGAAGAAAACAGGCCGACCGGTGCCCCGTCGCCCCGCCAAGCGAAGGCTGCGCAACGCAGGCTTCGTGCCGGAACACGCATCGCGGCCCGAAGGCGCAGCCTTGCGGCATCTGGCTCAGCTTCGGCGGGCTGCCGGGAATGGCCGTCAGCCGCGACGGGCGCGGACCGTGCATCGGCGGGATCGAGCCGAACAGGCCCCACGCATAGGGATGAAGCGGCTCGCGGAAAAGCTGCCCCTTGGCGCCTTCCTCGACCACGCGTCCGGCATACATAACCAGCACGCGGTCGGCCACGTCGGCAACCACACCAAGGTCGTGCGTGACCAGGATCACGGCAGATCCGAACTCATCGCGCAATCGGCCGATCAGCTCCAGAATCTGCGCCTGCACTGTCACATCGAGCGCGGTGGTCGGCTCGTCGGCGATCAGCAGCGCCGGGTTGCACGACAGCGCCATGGCGATCACGGCGCGCTGACGCATGCCGCCCGATAGCTGGTGCGGATAGCGGTCGACGGCACTGCCGGGGCTCGGCAATCCGACCGCATCGAGCAAATCCACCGCCCGCTTGCGCGCCGCGGCGCGTGACACTCGCTCATGCGCGCGGATCTGCTCGATGATCTGGTTGCCGATCGTGTGGACCGGCGTCAGTGCCGTCATCGGATCCTGGAAGATCATCCCGATCTGCCGCCCGCGGACGGCATCGAGCGCCCGGCGCTTGAGCCCCAGTAACTCCTGGCCGAGAAAACGGACAGACCCGGTGACGACCGCGTTGGGACTGCTGATCAGCCCCAGCATGGCGAGCAGGGTCTGGCTCTTGCCCGAGCCGCTTTCGCCGACGACGCCGAGGATCTCGCGCTGCTTGAGCGAGAACGAGACGCCGCTGACGGCAGGCACCACACCGCCCTCCGTGCGGAACGAGACGCACAGGTTTTCGACGACCAGAAGCGGCGCATCAGTGAGCATCTCGAACCCTCGGATCGATCAAGACAAAGGCGACATCGACGATGAAATTGGCCATGACCACAAAAAACGAGGCATAGATGACCGTCGCCAGGATCATCGGCAAATCGAGCGTCTGCAAGGCCCCATAGGTGAGCTTGCCGACCCCTTGCAAGCCGAAGACAACTTCCGTCAGCAAGGCGCCGCCGCCGACCAGGGCGCCGAAATCGAGCCCGAACATGGTGACGAAGGCGACGAGCGAGGTTCTCAAGCCATGACGCAGCAGCACACGGCGCTCGCCGATACCCTTGGCGCGCGCGGTGCGGATGAAATCCTCCTGCATGGTCTCGATGATCGAGGCCCGCAGCACGCGACCGTAAAGTCCGATGTAGAGCGTGGCGAGCGTGAACCAGGGAATGATCAACGCCTTGAACCAGCCCCACGGATCGTCGGTAAAGGCGATGTAGCCGAGCGGCGGCACCCAGGAGAACAGAAAGCTGTCATGCCAGCGGCTCTGGGTGACCAGGTTGGCGACTTCGCCCAGCCAGAAGACCGGGATCGACACACCGATCAGGCTGAGGATCATCAGCGTCCGGTCGAGCCACGTGCCGCGCGTCGCCCCGGCGACAACGCCGACAATCAATCCGCCGATGACCCAAAAGACCGCGGCGCCG
This sequence comes from Mesorhizobium sp. M0587, assembly GCF_040320945.1. Classification (NCBI taxonomy): domain Bacteria; kingdom Pseudomonadati; phylum Pseudomonadota; class Alphaproteobacteria; order Hyphomicrobiales; family Phyllobacteriaceae; genus Mesorhizobium; species Mesorhizobium sp. M0587. The sequence continues at coordinate 259,274 of NZ_JAMYQP010000004.1, read as the reverse complement.
AACACCAGCGACAGGGTGACCGGGATAGCTTGGAGCACTGTCGGGACGACCTTCTGGCCGCGATTGACGAAGGAGGTAAGATCGCGGCTGACAAAGAGCCGCTTCATCATCAGCGCGTATTGGACAGGCATCGGCTGGTCGAGGCCGAAATCGTGCCGCACCTGGGCCAGCGTCTCCTGCGATGCGTTGCGCCCGGCAATGCGCGCCGACGGGTCGGCGCCCGGCGTGGCGAAGAAGATCAGGAAGGCGACGATGCTGATGCCGAACATCACCAGCGCCATTTGGCCGAGCCTGGAAACGAATGCCGCCAGCATCAGACGACCCTGATCGAGGATTTCGGGTCAAGCGCGTCGCGCACCCCATCGCCCAATATGTTCAGCGCCAGCACGCAGATGACGATCGCCAGCCCTGGCGCCAGCGCGACGATCGGGCGCGAGTAGAGAAGCCCTTGCCCGTCCTGGATGATGGTGCCCCAGCTCGCGTCGGGCGGCTGCACCCCGATGGACAGGAAGGACAGCGAAGACTCGGTCATCATGTTGAGCGCCAGGATAAGCGGCACGAAGACGATGACCCGGGTGATCACATTGGGCAGGATGTCATGGATCAGAATGCGCCAGGGCGACGCGCCGATGCCGATCGCGGCCGTGACGAACTCGGCCTGCATCAGCGACAGGACATGGCCGCGGATCGGCCGGGCGACATAGGGCACATAGACAATGCCGATGATGAAGATCGGCAGCCACAGACTGCCGGAGCGGATTTCGATCGGCCCGATGGCAATGCTTTGCGTGATCAGCACGATCGACAGTGAAATCGCCAGCAGGAAGATTGGAAACGCCCACAGCACGTCGAGAATACGCGACAGCAATGTATCAACCAGACCACCGAAAAAGCCGGAGATCACGCCGAGCAATGTCGCCAGGCCAAGACATATCAGCGCCGCGGCGCCAGCGATCAGCAGCGAATTGCGCCCGCCATAAAGCAGGCGCGCGGCGACGTCGCGGCCCTGATTGTCGGCGCCCAGCATGTAGGGCCCGAAATCCCATGTCGGTCCAAGCGGCGTGAAGCCCAGGCCAAGGCCTTCCGTCGACGCTTCCAGCACTTGCCTGGTCTGGCCGTCGATGATGATCTCGCCATTGAGGTTGGTGGCGAAAGCATCGGTCCGCGCCACATGGCGGGCGTAGAGGGGTGCGGCCAGCGAGGCGGCGGCGATCAGCACCAGCACCGCGAACGCCGTAATGGCTGCCCGATCGGCTCTGAGTTTGCGCCACGCCGTGCGCCACGGCCCCTCGGCGCCCCGGCGGCTTCGAACCGGCGTTTGCACGCCACTCAACTTGTCCATGATGGCTATGAATTTCAGATCAGCGGGAAAAGCAACCGCGGCGGAGGATATTGCATCGCTCCGCCGCGCATCGGATTGGGCCTGGTTGTTCAACCCCGGATCACTCGACCCACGACTGGCTCATGATCCAGTAGAATTGCGGGCTGAAGACGAAATTCTTCAGCCGCGGCGAGATCAGGTCGACGCGCTTGGGCGTGAACAGGACGGCCACGGGCGCTGCGTCGGTCACTGCCTTGTCGACGGCGGTCCACAATTGCGCACCCTTGGCCGGGTCCGTGACGGCCGCGGCCTGGGCCTCGCCCATCTTCTGGTCGATCGATTTGTCGCAGAAGCCGGAGATGTTGACCGAGGCATCCGAGCCCGGCGTGAACGAGGCGCAGCTGAACAGCACCTGCAGGAAATCCGATGGCGCGGGATAATCCTGGAACCACTGCGAGATGGAAATCTGCACCTTGTTGTTGGTGTTCTGAATGTAGGTGAACTGGATGTTCTGCGAGATGGGCTTGACCGAGGTCTTGTAGCCGAGCCCGTTCAGCACGTCCTGCAGGTAAACGCCGATCGATTTCGACACTTCGGTGTCCTCGGTGATGATCGTCACCTCCTGGCCGGCCGTGCCGGAGGCGGCGACCAGCGCCTTGGCTTTCCCCATGTCGGGAGCCGACCACTTCTCGCCGGGATTGGCCGTGAACGGGCAATAGGGCGCATAGGATGGGAAGTCCGGCGGCAGGATTTGGCACGACGGTTGCGCCAGATTGCTGCCGCCGAACAGCTTGACGATGGCCGCCCGGTCTATGGCGTAGTTGACGGCTTGCCGCACACGGATGTCGTTGAAGGGCGCGAGATTTGTGTTCATCGGCGCATACCACATCGCCGTCAGCGGATGCACGGACACCTGCTTGGCGTATTTCGTACCCAGTTCCGCCAACCGGTCGGCCGGCGGCGGATCAAACATCCAATCGGCCTGGCCGTTCTCGACGGCGGTGACCGCCGCCTCGTCGGTGAGCCCGAAGCCATAATCTATCTCGTCAGGATATCCGGCCGGCTGCGCCTCCTTGCTCCATTCCTTGAAATGCGGATTGCGCACCATTTTGAGCAGACTGTTGGGATCGTAGCTGGCGATCATGTAGGGCCCTGTGCCGGGAACGGGCACGGTGCCCGAATCCTTGAGCGGCGCCTCGGCCGGCAGGATCGCCGCGTGCGGGATCGAGATCTTCTGGAGGAAGTCGGGATCAGGCGCCATCAGGTTGAAGGTGACGGTGCTTGCCGCCTCATCGGCAATGACGCCGCCATCGAGCGTGCAGGCCGCCGGTGCCTTGAGGCATTTGTCGGCACCGACGATGCCGTTGTAGAGCGTGCCCGTGGTCGGGCCGCTGATCTTGAACATGCGCTGGAACGAGGCCACGACATCGGCCGTCGTCAGGTCCGATCCGTCGGCGAACTTGATGCCCTTGCGCAGCTTGAAGACGTATTTCTTGCCGCCGTCTTCCGGCTTGGGCAGGCTCTCGGCCAAATCCGCCACCACGTCGAAGCCGGTCTTGTCGCCGGTTTTGCGGAAGGTCACCAGCCCGTCATAGAGCACGTAGTTGATCTGGAAATATTGCAGCGTGTAGTTGATGTGCGGATCGATCGTGCCGGCGGCTGCGTTGGCGAGAAGCTTGAGGGTTCCGCCAGCCTTGCCCTCCTGGGCGAAAGCGCCTGTCGTGGGCGCCGCCAGCATGAGGCCGGCCAGGCCGGCACCGGCCAACATTGCACTGAAAACCTTCCGGGATCGCATCGCCTTGCTCCTTGGGGGAAGTGGGTGATAGCAACCGCGACGCACGCCAGGTGGCATATGCCGGGCCGTTATCCATCGCACATAGCCTATGGCGCACGAAACCCACCGGGATAGCTGTGAATTAAGATAGTTTTGGCTCTCCAGGCGCTTCGCGGATAACAAGCGTGATCGCAAATTGCTTATTTGTTGGGCATTTTGCCGATATGCCCGTTTGACAAACATTGGCCGGCGAGTAAGCTTTTGCTCATGCAAGGTTTGTCCGGCGATTGCGAAAGTGAATTCCACACGGGGATGGCTGTTGACGCCGCGATGGCGGCAGCGATGCGCGTGCTTGCGCCCGCCGGTTTCACCTCGCTGATCTACGATTATACGCCGGTCCCGGTCAGCCATGACGGCGAACTGATCACGCCTTCGCTGATGGCGCTCGACAATGTCCCGTCCGGCATGCAGGACCTATGGTGCAAGGGCGGCTACTATCAACTGGATCCGGTGCAGGAGGCGGCCCTCGCGGTGTCGCGGCCGTTTCTTTGGTCGCACAAGGGCAGCCAGGGCGCGGTCATGCGGCGCGTCCTGCAGCGCAAGCATGATCCCGTGGTGGGCTATCTCCTAGACACCAAGATGACATGCGGCGTGACGGTGCCCATCCGCTTCCACGACGGCGATCTCGCCACCTTCACCGCCATCCGCCTCGATCCGGAGCCGGGCTTTGAAGCCGAGGCGCAGAGTATGTTGCCGGGCATCGGTGACCTCGGCCATCTCTTCCATGACTGCGTCTATGCCGGTTTCGACCAGCGCACCAGGACAAGCCAGTATTTCCATCTGACACCGCGGGAACGCCAGTGCCTGAGCCTGGCGGCCTGCGGGCTGACGGCCAAGCAGATCGCTCATGAAATCTGCCGCAGCGTGCCGACAGCGACGCTGCATCTCAATGCCGCAAGCCGCAAGCTTGGCGCCCGCAACCGTTTCCATGCGATCGCTTTGGCGGCCCACTACCGCTTGCTCGGGCCGATCAGCCAGGGCCAGAACCCGCCCCGCCGGATCAGTCAAAACTAACGTTATTGCTAGCTGGTCGCCTGCCGGTCCGCCTCTATACCTTCTGCCGCGAACAATGTCGCGGGCCGCTGGTCAGCGGTCCCTGCCAGGCGGAGGAACACGGATGGACGATCTTTCGGTTTCGGAAGGCTTTAGCGCCTACGGACCATACAGGACCTGGTACCGCATGACGGGAGATCTGGGTTCTGGCCGGCTGCCGCTGGTCGTTGCCCATGGCGGTCCCGGCTGCACCCATGACTATGTCGACAGCTTCAAGGACCTTGCCGGCTACGGCCGCGCGGTGATCCACTACGACCAGATCGGCAATGGCCGATCCACCCACTTGCCGGACAAGGGCGGCGACTTCTGGACAGTCGAATTCTTCCTTGGTGAACTCGATGCACTGCTCGCCCATCTCGGCGTCCAGCAGCGCTACGCCCTGCTCGGGCAATCCTGGGGCGGCATGCTCGCCGCCGAACACGCGGTGCTCCGGCCGCCGGGTCTTAAGGCGCTGGTGCTCGCCAATTCGCTCGCCTCGATGAAGCTGTGGGTCGAAGGCGCGGGGCAGTTGCGCGCACAACTGCCGGCCGAGGTGCGGCAAGCGCTCGACAGCCACGAAGCCGCCGGAACGACGGATCATCCCGACTATCTCGCTGCGACCCGCGCGTTCTACGACCGTCACGTCTGCCGCGTCGTGCCCTGGCCGGCGGAAGTGGCGCGCACCTTCGCCGCCATCGACGCCGATCCCACCGTCTATCACACGATGAACGGGCCCAATGAATTCCACGTCGTCGGCACCATGCGAGATTGGACCATCATCGACCGGTTGCCGCTGATCGAAGCGCCGACGCTGGTTTTTCGCGGCCTCTTCGATGAAGCCACTTCAGCCTGCGTCCAGCCCTTCCTGGATCGTATCCCTATCGTCGAAGGCCATGTTTTCCCGCTATCGAGCCACATGCCGCATGTCGAGGAAAGGCAGGACTGCATGGCCGTCACCGAGGCGTTTCTGGCGCGGCATGACTGACTGCCCATACGCGCGGCAGCGCAACATCGACAGGAGGAGATCGGCTAGGCATCCTCGCCGCCCCCGTTCTCGCCTTGTGCGCCCCGGCGCCAATAGGCCGTGACCAGATGCCTGTCGCGCGCCAGGCCCCACTCCTTGCGCACGATCTTGCGGATGTCGCGGAAGTCGGCGAACTCGCATCCGGCCCAGACATAGAGCCCTTCGGCAAGCGCCATGTGGCTGCGCTCGCGCAGGGCGGCCGATAGCAGGCCAGCCGTGCCGGCCTCGCGGCGTAGCCGGTAAAGCCAGGTGACGTCGATGTTGTCCCGTTGCGGCAACGCGATCCGGTCATCGGGACCATCGACCTCGATAAGTGCCTCGGCGCGGGTTGATGGCGCAAGATGGTCGAGAATCCTGCCAATGGCCGGCAGCGCGGTGTCGTCGCCGAGCAGAAGCAGGGTGCGTGCGTCCGGAGCGTCCCCGCCGCCCGGTCCGATCATGCCGATAATGTCTCCCATCCGTGCGTTCTGCGCGAACGTGGCGGCAGGCGTATCCTGGCCGGGATGCAGGACGAAATCGACGTCGAGCCAGCCGCTTGCGGCATGCACCGCGCGGATCGTGTAGACCCGCACGGTAAGCGCATCCTCACCGGAAGGCCACACAAGCATGCCGTCGGCGCCGATAGAGGGCCAGACCGGCCGCCGGCCACGCGGCGGCAACAGCAGCCGCATATGGAGTCCGCCATGGCTAAACCGGTCGAGATTCTTGCCGGCAAAGCGTAGGCGCTGCATGTGCGGAGAAATCCGTGTCGACGACACCACCGTGATCTCTCGGAAGAAGACTGGCGCTCCGGCATCGCTGCCGTCGCCTTGCCAACGCAGTCCGCTTGCCGTGCCGAGATGCTCGGCAACATGGCCGGCAACCGTCATCTTCATGTAGGAAAGGCAGGTTTCGTCCGCGGCTGCGACGCGGATCAGCATGCCGTCTCCCTCCAGCGTGGCGCTCAACGAGCCGTAATGCAGGCGAAGCTCCCATCGGTCGGCGAAGCCGGTCTCGATCTCGAATTCCCCGTGCTCGGCACGCAGCCGGTCCATCGCCGCCTTGATCGCCCCGTCGCGGATCCGGGTTTGCGCGTTCAATTGGTCCATCGCTCAAGTCCTTCGTAGCTGTTCCCGGCAAGGCGCCCTGTCCTTGCCGTCAGCGGAATGCCACAGCCGCTTCGGTGTTTCCACCGAAACTTGAGTATATAAATCATAATTATTGTACCCGAATCTGTTGAGATCCAGGTCAGGCCGGCGGAATACCGACTGCCTCAGTCCAGCCTGTGCATCAGGTCGTCATCCAGCCAGCGGCCGAAGAAATAGACCAGCTGCTTGTGCCACCACGGCCAGTCATGGCTGACATCGCCACCCCAATAATCGACCCAGGCTGGAATGGACCTGTCACGCAGGATTTGTTCCAGCTGGCGCGTCTCGACCAGCATCCGCTCTTCCCAGGCGCCCTGCCCGCAGCAGAAGATCAGCCTGAGTGTCTTCAGCCGGGCAAGCAGTTTGGGGTCGACGATGCCGGGCAGGTAGTCGAGCGGCGAATTGTAGAAGATATCGCCTTCAAGCGCCCTGCCGAAGAAGTCGCGGGCCGAATAGACGCCTGACAGAGCGATGACGCCGCTGGCGAGTTCGGGGAAGCGGAAAACGAAGTTCGAGGAATGATAGGCGCCCATCGAGCAGCCCGAGAACAACGGCTTCAGCTTGCGTTGCCCATTGGAGGCTGCCGCAGTGGACAGGAACTCCGGCAGCGCCTCCTCGCGCACATAGCGGAAGTAGGCCTCGTGGCGGCCGATGCGATGCGCAGCATCGGCATACTTGTCGAAGAAGGATTCCGAATCGATGCCGTCGACCGTGAACAGCTGGATACGGCCGGTGTCGATGAACTCTGCCAGCGCGCCCACCCCGCCTGAATCCTCGAACTGGTAGAACCGCCCTTGCGAGGTCGGGAACACCACCACCGGCCGGCCGGCATGGCCGTAGCGCTTGTATTCCATGTCGCGGCCGAGATTGCGGGCGAAGTTCTTGTGATAGGAGATGTTCATAGCCTCACGCCCTTTCCGCGTGGATGTAGGCGACCGCCTCGCGCAACGCCGCCGCATCCTTCGAGCGCATCTGGTATGCGTAATTTCCCATGGCGCGGCTGAAAACCTCTTCGATTGCCTGATGGTGGACGATCTTGTCGCCATGCGCGGCCAGCACGTCCTCATGGCTGTGCAAATAATGGAGGCGCCGCTTGCGGCTGGCATAAGCGGTGAAATACTTGCCCTCATAAGGACCGCCGGCGGCATCTTTCACCACCATCTCGGCCCATGCCGCGTAGACGTCGATGTCGAAAGTATAGTTGATGGCATCGGTCATCCAGGCGCCGGGCGGCCGCATGTTGACTTCCAGCGCAATGACGCGGTCGTCTTTCGTCTCGAACAGCTCGATGTGGAAGAAGCGCTCACGCACGTCGAACGCCTTCAGGATCTTGCGGCCGGCTTCCTCGACCGCCGGGCTGATCCTGGGAAAGCAGGTGTAGCTCATGTGGCGGTCCTTGTTGACCACGTCCATCACGCTCTGGTCGTAGCGGTGGCTGGCCGCCAGCACCACCTCGCCATCGCGGTTGACCAGCCCGTCGAACGTCACCACCAACCCTTCGATGAACTGCTCCATCACGAAGGTAACGTCGTCGGGTTTGTCCCGGAAGAACTGATCGAGTTCCTTGGCGTTGGAGATCTTGAAGGTGTTCGAGGCGCCTGAGCCGCTGTCGGGCTTGACCACGACGGGATAGCCGACGCGGCGGATAAAGGTCATGGCGCCGGCTCGGTCGGAGCATTTGCGCTGCGCGATGGTCTCGACGCCGCTCTTACGGAAGAACGCGCGCATGCGGCTCTTGCGCTTCAGGTTTTTCACGAAATCGAGCTTGGTGCCATAGATGTTGAAGTCGGTGCGGATATTGGCTTCCAGCTCCAGCCAGTGCTCATTGAGCGATTCGAAACGGTCGATGCGGCCCCATTTATGGATGAAATGGCCGATCGCCCTGAACACCGGATCGTAGTCTTCCATGTCGGCGACTCGGTAATATTCCGAAAGAGCCGCCTTCAGCTTGGGATCCAGCGTATTATGGGGCGCATCGCCGATGCCGAGCACGGTAGCCCCGGCCTTCTTGAGCCGGTCGCAGAAATCGGCGCCGTTGGCGGGGAAGTGCGGCGAGAAGAACACGAAATTCATGGACGATCCCCTCCCGGCGGCATCTCGTCGGCTGCCAAGTCTGGCGCATTTGCGCCGCGTCGGGAAGAGCACCCGCATTAGGGATAATATTCGACATATGCCGGGCCGCTTGCCTCTCCTGGGGCGCTCCTGTATGAGAACAGCCATGAATACGCGCGCCACCACCATTTCCCGTCAGGCCGGCTTTGCTGGCGAGACCGTGCGCGCGCTGGCCTCGACGCTCCTTCTTCTCGGCCTTATCGGCGATCGCCGGGTTCGCTGAAGGAGCGCCCGGCGGTCGAACCGCCGCGCAAGCGCACGCTCCTTGGCCAGTCTCAAAATTGGCAAGTCTCATCAAGCGAACGAAAATCTGGTAAAGGCGCCGCTCGCCATCAATCCGTCCGGGACGGATCCGACGGCCGCCGGGAGAAACGACGATGAACGCACGAGAAGAAATCCGTTCCCATGCCGCGGTAGCCGGCAAGGACGCGGCAAAGGCCGTTCCTGAGATGGCAAGCCGGGGCATGCCGGACGCAGCCCGCAAGTACCAGCCCTACCCGACCGTCGGCCTCACTGACCGCACCTGGCCCTCGAAGGTCATCGACAAGGCGCCGATCTGGTGTTCGGTCGACCTGCGCGACGGCAACCAGGCGCTGATCGATCCGATGGGCCATGAGCGCAAGGCGCGCATGTTCGCCTTGCTGCTCGACATGGGTTTCAAGGAGATCGAGATCGGTTTCCCCTCGGCCTCGCAGACGGATTTCGACTTCGCCCGCTGGTGCATCGAGGAAGGCGGCGTGCCGAGCGACGTCTCGCTGCAGGTGCTGGTCCAGTGCCGGCCCGAACTGATCGCCCGCACCTTCGAGGCGCTGAAGGGCGCCACCAACCCGATCGTGCATTTCTACAACTCGACCAGCGAATTGCAGCGCCGCGTCGTCTTCGAGAAGGATGTCGGCGGCATCAAGCGCATCGCCACCGACGCGGCCAAGATGATCACCGACATGGCCGCCAAGGCCGGCGGCGGCTATCGTTTCGAATATTCGCCGGAAAGCTTTACCGGCACCGAACTCGAAGTGGCGCTGGAGATCTGCAACGCCGTCACCGAGATCGTCAGGCCGACGGCCGACAACAAGCTGATCGTCAACCTGCCGTCGACGGTCGAGATGTCGACGCCCAACATCTATGCCGACCGCATCGAATGGATGTGCCGCAATCTCGACAACCGTGAAAACCTGATTGTCTCCTTGCATCCGCACAATGACCGCGGCACCGGCGTCGCCACCACCGAGTTGGGCTTGATGGCCGGCGCAGACCGGGTCGAAGGCACGCTGTTCGGCAATGGCGAACGCACCGGCAATGTCGACATCGTCACGCTGGCGCTCAACATGTACACGCAAGGCGTCGATCCCGGGATTGACTGCTCCGACATCAACCGGATGAAGGACGTCTACGAATATTCGAACCAGTTGAAGATCCCCGAGCGCCACCCCTATGTCGGCGAGCTCGTCTACACCGCTTTTTCCGGTTCCCACCAGGATGCCATCAACAAGGGCATGAAGGCGCTGAAGAAGGCCAACACAAGCCTGTGGGAAGTGCCCTACCTGCCAATCGATCCGGCCGATGTCGGACGCAGCTACGAAGCGATCATCCGCATCAACTCGCAGTCGGGCAAGGGCGGCATCGCCTATGTGCTGCAGGCCGATTACGGCCTCAACCTGCCGCGCAATTTGCAGATCGAGTTCAGTCAGGCGATCCAGGCGATCACCGATGCCGAAGGCAAGGAAGTGCCGGTCAGGCGCATCTATGAGCGCTTCCTCGATACCTATGTCGATCAGCCGGGCGCGCGCCTGAAATTCCTCGACCACCACACTTATCCAGACACCGAGGTCAAGGGCCGGCGCGTGGTCGAGGCGGTCATCCTCGACAATGGCAAGGAGACGACGATATCAGGTACCGGCACCGGTCCGATTGACGGCTTCGTCGATGCGCTGTCGCGTCATGTCGGCGTAGCGATGTCGGTGCTCGACTACTCCGAACATTCGATGCAGCGCGGCTCGAATGCGTCCGCCATTTCCTATGTCGAGATGGAATATCCCGGTGGCAAGCTGTTCGGCGCCGGCATCAACACCAACATCGTCGCCGCTTCGTTGGAAGCGGTGACGTCGGCCGCCAACCGCATCATTGGTCGCAAGACGCGGTAATCCGCCATTCCAGGCGCGAGAGACGAGACTGCTCTCGCGCCGAATCTTCGAGCCCGATCAAGGCTTTGACTCTTGTACGATAGATGACAGTGGCGAGGCCTTCCTGCAGCACGTCCATCGCGTGGCGTGCGTCCCCGCGCCATTAACCACCGCAAAAATATCCGGTGGGGTACGCGATCGCATAATGCGTGTATACTTGTATGGCGGTGCGAGCGTTATATTATCCGTACCTTAACCTGTGCCGACTTCGAGAGGATCGACACTTGCAGCATGCCACGCCTGCCGCCCCCGCAGTGCGCGAGACACTGGAGCGACTGCTTGCCAGCGAAACGTTCGGGAGATCCGAGCGGGCGCGTAAATTGCTTCGCTATCTGGTTGAGCGCGAGCAGGCTGGCGAAGCCAACATGCTCAAGGGTTTTTCCATTGCCATGGATGTCTTCGGCAAGGACGGCGATTTTGACCCGTCGACGGATGCCGTGGTGCGCGTGCAGGCGGGCAGGCTGCGCGATCTGCTGCAGCAGTATTTCGCCAATGAAGGCATCGCCGAGCCCGTTCGCATCGCCATCCCGCGCGGTGGCTACGTGCCGGCCTATGAGCTCAATGCAATCCGCTTGCCTCAACCTGCGAAAGCTATCGAGAATACGGCAGCGGCTCCATCCGAACGATCCGAGGCTGCCGACAACGCCGTTCCGGCTGCCGCTTTCGTGGCACCGCCCGCCGTGCCGATGCCCTCGGTGGCGCGCCATCTCCGGTTCTTCTGGATGGCGATCGCCGTCGTCATCGCCATGCTCGGCGTTCTGATCCTGCGTCAGGGCAGCCATGCCCTGCTGGCGGGGGGCGACATGTCGGCAACGATCGAGACTGCCGGCCTGACGAACACCGTCGCACCGCCGCCGACGAGCGAGGCCTTGCCGCTCGTCTACATCGCCGTCAAGGCCGGTGGACCGGAAGCCAACCGCGTCGCCACATCGCTGCGCGCCGGCCTGAGCGGCTTCGATACCATCGACTTCATCGGCCGCGATACCGTCAACAAGGTCGATCCGGTCACCGACGCCACGAGCTTCATCTTCGATATCCTGCCCGGACCGGACGCCGGCGATATCACGATCGAGTTGCAGAGCGTGGCCACCGGACGGGTGCTTTTATCGCGCAATCTGACCGCTGACGACAGCGCGCCGACCGCCATAGAGGACCGTATCGCCGGCGTCCTGAGTTCGGCCATGCCCGCCTCCGGCACGATCTACAGCTACATCGAACAGAGCGGCACTCAGACCGCCCTGACGCAGTGTCTGCTGCTCAACGACAAATATTATCTCGACCAGAATGCCAAGACGCATGAGGCCGCCTATCGCTGTCTCGAAGCCCTTGCCAATGAAGGCGCCAAGTCATCGCTGGTCTATTCCGAACTCGCCTCGTTGCACCTTGAGGCTGTGAACGACCACTACGCCTATCCACCGGATGCCACGATCGAGAAGGCGATAACGTTCGCCCACCGGGCCGTTCAGATGGGACCGACCAGCCCTTATGCGCATCGCTCCTATGGTTACATCAATTCGCGTCTTGGCAATGCCGGAGAGGCGCTGCGCTGGATGCGCAAGGCCTATGAACTCAATCCCTACGATCTCGCCATGGCCGCCGCCTATGGCTATGGGTTGATCTTCGCTGGCCGGTACGCGGAGGGGACACCCCTCCTGGCCCATGCGGTAGATGCGTCCAGCGGTCATCCGACATGGTGGGATTTCGGACTTTTCGCCGGCGAATTCATGCTGGGCGACATGAACAAGGCTGCGATAGCCAGCTCCGCTCTGAGGACGACCGCAACGAAATCGCACTATCTCGCTGCCCGGCTGATCGGCGCCAGGATCGCCGGCCAGGACCATCAGGTGCGCCGGTTGATCGATGAACTGACAACCGAATTTCCGAAATTCGCCGCGGATCCGCGCACGACCTTCATCGACAGAAAATATCCCGCCGATCTGACGGAGCGGCTGGTCGGCGCCTTGCGCGCCGCCGGCCTCGGCAACGCGAGTTAGCGGCACGAGCCGAAGCCAATCGCGAAGATTTTACTGGCCATCGCTCTGGACAAGGAGCATTTCAGCCACATTTGCAACGTGCCGTCCTGCCATTTCAGTTAAAGCCTTCAGTTTTCATGACCCCATCGCTTCATGCCGCCGAACAAGGTGTTGGTTCGAAGGCCACAATCCTGCTGCATGGTTTGGGCGGCTCTCACGATGTTTGGCGCGAGGTGATCTCGTCGCTGCCGCCTGTGCACACGCTTGCCTATGATTTGCCGGGGCATGGCCTGTCGCTCGGCTTCCCAAATGCCGGCCCGGCCAAACTCGCGGCAAGGGCCGTTCTCGCCGATCTCTCCACGCGCGGGCTGAAGCGCTTTCATCTCGTGGGCCACTCCATGGGCGGGGCGGTCGCGGTGCTGATGGCGCTGGCCGAACCCGAAAAAGTGGCATCGCTGACGCTTCTGGCGCCCGGCGGCTTCGGTCCGGAAATCAACGGCCCACTGTTACGTCGCTATGCCAACGCCCAGGATCCATCAGAGATCCGGGCGTGCCTCGCCGCCATGTCGGGCCCAGGGGCACGGCCCTTCGATCCCACCGTGGACGCGCTATGGGAAATGCGCGGCCGACCCGGCCAGTTGGAGAAACTCGTCGAGATCGCCGAGGCCATCACGAGCAACGATCAGCAAGGCGTCATTCCACGCGAACAGCTCGACAGGCTGGAGATGCCGGTGATGGTGGCGTGGGGAAGTGAAGACACGGTGCTGCCCTTTGCCCAGGCCGATCATCTGCCGGCGCATTTCCATGTCCATCACGTGCTCGGTGCCGGTCATATGCTGATCGAGGAAGCCCCCGATCTGGTCGCCAGGATCATTCAACGCAATATGAGCCGCCGCGCCAGGCGGCGGCGCCTGAAATTCGCGGCGGCCGCCAGCTGACTTTTCGCGTCCAATCTCTTCCGAACGCCTCGACCGCTCGATCTCGCCAGTGCATTTTGCCGGCGGCTGTGTTAACTCCATGTTAACCAAACCGCGAGGCAACGCCGATGAAGGACACAGGCGAGCAGGTCGACCAGTCGAACAAGCTGTCCGACGCTATCCGTGATGTGAAGAATGCCTTCGCCGACCGCGACGATGTCGTCGTCGATATGCGCGAGGCGCATCGCATGCGCCTCGATCTTTTGGCGGCCGAACTCGAGCCCATCTTCGCCGATGTTCCGGCCGACATGGACAATTTCGATTTCGTCGTCTCCACGGGGCTACAACCGCGCCTGTGGATCGATGCCGTCAGCCATGTCGCCATGGGACGCGACCGCCGCACCTATCGTTTCCTCAAGGACACCCGCATCGGCCGCGTTGTGCTTGCCGAATCGACGGAGATGAAGCTGGTCGCCGATTCCGTGACGCGCTATGTCGCCGAGCGTATCATCGAGCGTCAGAGGATGATGGAAGGCGGGGTCGAACTCGCGGTGGCCGGCATGAAACGCGCCGAGGTGGCGGAAGCCGAGCCGCCGCTGCGCTCGACGGCCCGCCGCAACGGCTGGTCGGCCTTCCTGTCCGGCCTCGGCCTCGTCGCCGCCGGCGCCCTTGTCGGCCTGGCGGTGTCGATCGCGCTCTTCTGGGATCGCATCGTGGCGATGGGGCTCAGCCTGCGGCCATAGCGGCGCTGGCTTCCACGCCGAGTTCCAGTGTCTGCAGGTCCGAAGGCGGTATCGAAGGGCCGGTGAGCCCGCGCCGCGTCAGGCGGATGCGCCAGTCTCCCTTTTCGCCGTCGATCTCGAAGAGATTGTATTGCGCCGGCGGATTTTTGCCGCCCGGCGCCTGGCCGGCGGCGGCGACGCCGACCACCGGAACCTTGGCGCCTCGCGGGCCGATCTGGAACAGCGACGGCAGATGTGAATGGCCATGCAGGACGAGCTCCGCGCCATGCCGGCGAATGATTTTGTGGAAGCGGGCGATACCGAACAGCCGCTTGTGCTGCGGGACGGCGCCCCGCACCGGCGGATGATGGATCATGATCGCACGGAACAGACCTTGCTTCGCCGTCGCATCGAGCATTTTGCGGAGCCGCTCGGCCTGGCCTTCCATGAAGAAGCCATTGGCCATGAAGGGTGCCGTGGCACGCGCCGTCGAGACGCCGATCAGCGCGACATTGCCGCGCACGCGCAGATAGGGGAATGCATTGCGGTCGACCGGCGTGTTGATGCCGTCGCCGCTCATCCAGGCCGCCCAGGACCGGCAGACCTTGTCGAAAGCGCCCGGCACATAGGCATCGTGATTTCCTGGAACGACCGACACGTCGTGCGGCGACCCCAGCGTCTCGAGCCAGTGCCTGGCCATCTCGATCTCGCCGTCGAGCGCCAGGTTGACGAGATCGCCGGTAACGGCAAGGTGATCGGGGCCTTGCGCCTTGATGTCTCCGACGATGGTGTCGATGACCGCGTCATGCATGTAGCGGCGGCGGTTGCGCTGCCAGTTGACGTAGCCGAGCACGCGCTTGGAGGCGAGATCGCGATAGGATACATCGGGGAGCGGCCCCAGATGGACATCGGAAATATGCGCGAGCCTGAACATGCATCCTTCATAGGCGACAGGGGCCCCGCTTTCCACCCAAGGTTTCGCTACCGATGACGACAGGTCCGCAAGACGCTTTCCGCCAAACCGGCTGGCCTGGCCTCAGGGCCAGGCTGTTCCATCTCTATTTCGTGCTGCGGCGGCCGATGACGCTCGGCGTGCGCGGCCTCGTCCACGATACCGCGTCCAATTCCGTCTTCCTCATCCGCCACACCTATGTCCCGGGCTGGCAGCTTCCCGGTGGTGGGCTCGAGGTTGGCGAGACCATGGTTGAGGCGCTGGCGCGCGAACTGGCCGAGGAAGGTAACATCGCGCTGACTGACCCGCCGATGCTGAAATCAACACATTTCAACCGCCGCTCCAGCCGGCGCGACCACGTCGGCTTCTACCTGATCGAGCAGTTCAGCCAGACCGCGCCGAAGCTGCCCGACCGCGAGATCGCCGAGGCCGGCTTCTTCCCGATCGACCGCCTGCCGGAAGGCACGACACCGGCGACGCTGCGCCGGATCGCGGAGGTCTTTCATGGCGAACCGGCATCGCCCTATTGGTAGATCATACCGCCGCCTCACCGAACCGTGCCCGGTCGTGCGGCGCGCCATAATCCAGTTCCGGGCCGACCGGGACGATCCGCGTCGGATTGATCGTCTCGTGGCTGCCGTAATAATGCGCCTTGATGTGATGGAGGTTCACTGTCGCGGCGACGCCAGGCAACTGGTAGAGGTCGCGCAGATAGTTCGACAGGTTCGGATAATCGGCGATGCGGCGCAGATTGCACTTGAAATGGCCGACATAGACCGGGTCGAAGCGCACCAGAGTGGTGAACAGCCGCCAGTCGGCCTCGGTAATGCGGCCGCCAATAAGATAGCGCTGGCGCGACAGCCGACCCTCCAGCGCATCGAGCGCCGAGAACAGGTCGCCGAACGCCTCCTCATAGGCGGCTTGCGTGGTGGCGAGACCGGCGCGGTAGACGCCGTTGTTGACGGCGGGATAGACCAGCGCATTGATCGCATCGATCTCGCCGCGCAGTGCATGCGGATAGAAATCGAGGCTGGCGTCACCCCACTCATCGAAGGCTGAATTGAGCATCCGGATGATCTCGGAGGATTCATTGGAGACGATGGTCTGCTCCTTCTTGTCCCAAAGCACCGGCACGGTCACCCGGCCGGAATAGGTGGGATCCGCCCTGGTGTAGATCTGATGCAGGAAGTCGAGGCCGTAAAGCGTGTCGCCGGTGGCGCTGTCCTCGGCCAGGAACGTCCAGCCATTAGCGCCCATGAAATGATGTACCACCGAAACCGAGATGATGCGGTCCAGTCTTTTCAGCGCGCGAAAGATCAGCGTCCGGTGCGCCCACGGACAGGCGAGCGACACATAGAGGTGATAGCGGCCGGGCTCCGCCTTGAAGCCGCGGCTGCGGCCTTCGGCGGGCGAGCCGTCGGGGGTGACCCAGTCGCGCCATTGCGACTGGTCCCGCACGAACTTGCCACCGCTATCCTTGGTGTCGGACCAGCGGTCCTGCCATTTGCCCTCGACCAGCAATCCCATAGAATACCCTTTCGCGTTTGCCTTCATGTAGAACGCGAGGGGGCAAGGCGGAAATCATCTCAGGCTGAACAGATCGTCAATCGGCAGTGCCGGCGACCGGGTCGATTGCGGCGGCCTAAAATTGATGCTAGCGGACAATCCGCATGTTCGACTTTGCTTTGATCCGGTTCGACCGACGACGAAAGGGCGCCCGCGCTTGATGAAGCGCTGACTGGCGAATGCTGCCGTTTGCAGCAAACCTTTCCTCCTCTACCGGAACGCAAAACCATGAGCCTTGCCGACGTGAAATACCTGCCGGAAACTCCGGCGCATGATCCTGAGATCGAAGCCATCAATGACGAGGCCTTCGGGCCCGGCCGGTTCGTGCTGGCCGCCTACAAGATCCGCGAGGCCGGGGGCCATGAGCGCGCGCTGTCCTTTGTCGCCGTCGATGCTGGTATCGTCGTTGCTTCGGTACGCATGACACGCGTTGCCGCCGGCGCCGGCCGTGCGCTGATGCTTGGGCCGCTTGCGGTGCGGCCGGCCTTCAAGAATCTCGGCATCGGTCGCCGGCTGGTGGCGATCGCGCTGGAGGCGGCCGCCAAGGCCGGCGCGCCTGCCGTCATGCTGGTCGGTGACGAGCCTTATTATGGCCCGCTCGGCTTCAAGAGGATCCCGCGCGGCCAGATTTCGATGCCGCGCCCCGTCGACCTCGACCGGTTGCTGTCGCACGAGATCACGCCGGGCGCGGTCGCCCGGCTCTCGGGCGAGGTCGGCCACGCCGACCAGGCCAGGGTTGCCGAGCACATTTCCGCGATGGCTTGACGTTGCGGGCCGATCTGGCGCCTGATCCATCCCCTGTCCCCAAGATCAAAAGGACGACGCCATGAATCCGAACGGCCAGATCGCGATCGTCACCGGCGGCGGCTCCGGCCTTGGCGAGGCGACGGCGCGCGCGCTTGCCGCCAAGGGGACCCGCGTCGCCATCTTCGATGTCGTCGTCGACCGTGCGTCCAAGGTCGCAGCCGAAATCGGCGGCATTGCCGTCCAATGTGACGTCAGCAGCGGCGACAGTGGCACGGCTGCCCTCGCCGAGGTCGCGGCCAAGTTCGGCGAGCCGCGTATCCTGGTCAACTGCGCCGGCATCGCCATTGGCGTGAAGACGATCGGCAAGGACGGCCCTCATCCCCTCGATCAGTACCGCAAGGTAATCGAGGTCAATCTGATCGGAACATTCAACATGATCCGCCTTGTCGCAGACCGTACCGCGAAGCTCGAGCCGCTGGAAGGCGGCGAACGCGGCGTCATCGTCAACACCGCATCGGTCGCTGCCTATGACGGTCAGATCGGACAGGCTGCTTATTCGGCCTCCAAGGGTGGCGTCGTCGGCATGACGCTGCCGGTGGCGCGCGATCTCGCCCGCTCCGGCATCCGCGTCTGCACCATCGCACCCGGTATCTTCAGGACGCCGATGATGGCGGGCATGCCACAGGAAGTGCAGGATTCGCTGGGTGCCGCAGTACCTTTCCCGTCCCGTCTCGGTGAGCCTTCCGAATATGCCGCCCTGGCGCTCCACATCGTCGAGAACCAGATGCTGAACGGCGAGACCATTCGCCTCGACGGCGCCATCCGCATGGCGCCGAAGTAGTCCTTGCCAAGCGTGGCACCATCGTTCGATAAGTGGAATAGCGACATCAACTTAGCGGAACGAGAACCTTGGACGAACAAAGGAAGGACGTGATCCGCGAGACCGACGCCGACGCGATCCGGCTGGCGAACACGTTGCTGCGGAGTGCCCGCTTCGGTGCCCTGGCGGTGCTGGAACCGCAAACCGGGTCGCCCCTGGCGAGCCGGGTCGGCGTCGCCACCGATATCGATGGCGCGCCCCTGATCTTGGTGTCGCAGCTTTCGGCGCACACGCCTGCCCTGCTTGCGGATCCCCGCTGTTCTCTGCTGCTCGGCGAGCCCGGAAAGGGCGACCCGCTCGCCCATCCGCGCCTGAGCCTGGTCTGCCTGGCGTCGCGGCTCGAGCGTGGCTCGGATGCTTACGCTCGCGCCGAGCGCCGCTATCTCAACCGCAATCCCAAGGCCAGCCTCTATGCCGGGCTCGGCGACTTTTCGATCTTTCGCCTCGATCCGCAACGCGCCAGTCTGAATGGCGGTTTCGGCAAGGCCTATCAGCTCGGCCGGTCCGATCTCATAACCAGCGGACCGGTCGTCGAAGAGCTGGCGGCGAGCGAACAATCGGCTATTGATCATATGAACTCCGACCATCTCGACGCGATCGCCGTTTATGCACTGCATTTCGGGAAGTCGTCCGGCGACAATAGCTGGGTCATCAGCGGAATTGACGCCGATGGCATGGATCTGCTCTCGGGCGACAATGTTTGTCGGGTTTTCTTTCCGCAACCCCTATCGACGGCACGTGAGTTGCGCCCGGTTCTGGTCGACATGGCCAGGAGCGGCCGGGCGGCGCAGGGCACGACAGAGTGATTAGCATTTGATCAAAAGCAATGCTTGAGATTTAAATGAAATGTTCTAGGCTTTATCTGTGACGCTGACTCGTCAGCGCCATTCACAAGCGAGTTGATGGATTCAGGTGCCATTGCCCCCATGGCGCCTTGATGAGCAAACAGCATGGGGGATCGATGGTCTCGACAAAGCTAATCGCCAACGCCGAATCGGCAGCTGAATTTCTGATGCTGATGGGCAACGAAAAACGGCTGTTGATCATGAGCTATCTGATCGACGGTGAAATGTCGGTTGGTGCCATCGCCGAAAAGGTGATGCTCAGCCAGTCCGCCCTGTCACAACATCTGGCCAAGTTGCGGGGACTCGACCTCGTCGAAACCCGTCGCGACCGCCAGATGATCTACTATTCCTGCAAATCCGACGCTGTGCGCGAACTGCTCGGCGTGCTGGATGGCATTTTTGGCAGTGGCAAGGATGATTTGTCCCAGATGGCACACAGGTTGCGCCGCGCGGGAACTTGACCGGCAAGCCCTGCTGCCGCTTACCTCGTCGACGTATGAGCGCCGAGGAGCGGCATGGAACCCATTCGGATCGACGACCCGCGAGACCCGCGTGTCGCAGCCTATCTCGATATCCGCGAACGTGATCTTGCCGGCCGGCAGGGCCGTTTCGTCGCCGAAGGCAAGGTGGTGCTCGACCTGCTGTTATCGGCCGGACGGTTCAGTGCCGAATCGGTGCTGGTCCTGGAAAATCGTTTGGCAGGCCTTGAAGACATCTTGCGCAAGGCCCCGGGCGACCTGCCGGTCTATGTCGCCACCGGCGCTGTGATGGATGCCATCGCCGGCTTTCACATGCATCGCGGCATCCTGGCCATTGGCCGCAAGGGCACGCAGCAACAGGCCGAGGCGCTGCTCGATGCCTTGCCTGCCCAAGCATTGGTCCTGGTGCTTGTCGGCATCGCCAACCATGACAATATGGGATCCATTTTCCGCAACGCCGCCGCCTTCGGCGCCGACGCGGTCTTCATGGATGCGACCTGTTGCGATCCGCTCTACCGCAAGGCGATCCGCGTTTCGGTCGGCGCCGCGCTCAAGATCCCCTTCGCCTCCTTCACCGATGCCGCCGGGTTCACAGCAGAACTCGACCGGCGCTTCTATGGCCAGTTTGCGTTATCGCCGCGTGGGCACACCGACATACGCGACGCGCAGCGCAGCGAGCGCCTGGCGCTCTATCTCGGCACCGAGGGCGAAGGCCTGCCCGAAAGCCTGCTTGCCCGTTTGCAGACGGTGCGCATCGGCATGGCGCAAGACTTCGACAGCCTGAACGTCGCGGCCGCGTCAGCCATCGCCCTGCATCATTTCTGCGCAGGCAGGACCTGATTTCCGTTCGCCGCCTTCTGCAATGCCCGCACGCGGTCGGCGAGGCTACGGTCGCCATTTCCGGAACGGCTGTCCTGTGGCTCGGCCAGCGCCTTGGCGATTGGCGAGTCTGGCCCTTCGAGCTTGGCCGTCAGATGGACGACCTCCGCCGCCAGTTCGTTCATCTGCTCGCGCAGCGCGGCACTGCCGTTCGCGGGGCCTGATGCCGTCATGGCCGCCTTCAAACGCTTGTTCTCGCTCGCAAGCGCCGTGAGCCTGGCTTCCAACCGCTCGCGATCGCTGTCGAGCTTGGCAATCGCCTTGTCCAAGTCGTCCCGCCTTTCAGCTTCCCCATGCCTGTCGGCTCCATTCTGGTTGCCGACCAGCCGCAGCGCCGGCCCGCCCTCCTCGGCTTTCACCTTTTCGCGCGACCGCGCCAGCTCCTTTTCGCGACGCTCGAGCTTGTCTTCGCGATCGGCGAGCGTAGCGAGGAGCCGCTCGACCTTCTTGTCGAGTTCGGCCGTTCTCTTCTTCTCGGCCTTCAGGGCTTCGCGCGCGGCCCTGTTCTCGGCTGCGATTTCCTGGCCGCGCCGGTCCGCTTCCTTGCGCTGGCCGCGCAGCAGCGCAATGTCGTTGGCAAGCTTCTGCAATTCGGATTCGCGCGCCACCAATTCAATCTGGCGGCTGCTGGAAGAGAAGCTGGCGTCATCATACATATGCTCCAGCTTTTCAAGCTCGAGCGCGCGTTTTTCCAGTTTGCGTTCGATCTCCTTGAGCCGTGCCGACAACAGATGCTGTTCTTCCTCGCGCTGCCGTAACGCCTCGCTCTTGGCGCCGAGTTCGGCAAGGGCAAGGTTCTTGTCCGCGCGCTCGACCGCCAGCCCCTTCAAAGCCTCGCGGCCGCGATTGATCTCGACCAGCTGTTCGGCCGCCTTCTCGCGCAGCGCCTTGACGTTCATTTCGAGGCGGCGCGTGGACATGGCGAATTCGGCGCGGATCCGGTCCTTGTCGGCCTGAATTTCGGCCTGCGTCAACGGGATCGAGGCCTCGATCCGTTTGCGGGTCAGGGCGACGGCGCGCCGCCAGATCGCCGGAGCCAATATCAGCGCCAGAAAGCCGGCACAGAGAAAGCCGAGTGCAAAGAACAGGACCGACTGAACCAAGGGACTACCCGTTATCGAAGGCAACCGCGAAACTAATGCATGTCGTCCAATGTTGGAGCCGGTTTTGGGACGACGACATACAATCAGACGAAGACCAAAAGCGCCTCTCGCGCTTTGACCGTGGCACATTGGCATGGCGGAAATCCGGCGCTGCGGCAAGGGGCTTGCCACAGCGCGCTTCGGTCATCGGCTTGTGAAGACTCGCGGACATGTCCGCGTTTCGATCACGCCGACTGGGGCTCAGAAGGGATTCCAGGTCGCCCGCTCGGTAAGTTTGAGGTAACCGAGATTGACGCCGAGCCGAGCGCCGACACCGGTGCGGATCGGCACCAAAAGCACATTGTTGTTCTTCAGCACATTGAAGCCGACGCCAGCCACCACATAGGCTGAACCGGCGACGCCGCCATAGCGGTTGTAGAGGTTGCCGACATCGTCGAGATTGTAGACCAGCATCATCACCCGCGACCCTTCGCCGCCGAAATCCCAACCCAGCGACGGGCCTTGCCAGAACACTTTGTGGTCGCCGGCATTCTTGGTGTAGAGTGTGCCTTCGCCATAGGTCAGGCCGCCGATCAGCGCGCCCGAGCCCTCTTCGCCAAGCAGATAGCCGTTCGGCAAGCCGTAGGAGGCGAAGACCTTCTCGACGACGGTGGCGAGCCCTCCCGATGTCGCTCCGAAGAACTTGTGGCCGGAATCCACGATCTCCTGAGCGGTGTATTCCTGGGCCCGCAAGGCTGAGGTCGAAAAGACGAGAACGCTCATGAGCGCGACCGCCATTGAGACGACACGGAAAAAGCTCCGGTCTGGGACACGGATAGAAATCCGGTCTGGGATGACACGGAAAAAGCTCCGGTCGTAGAATCGGGAAAACATGCTTCCAATCTCCGTCAGGGAGCACTTTCGCCGACGCCCCACACCCGTACGGCTCTCTTATCCGGCCGTTAAGGGTAACTGTTACGGGCAAACTATGCCGTAATTCTTTTTCAACCATTAAGCTTCCACATGAAGATGGCGGTTCGAAGGCTGTTTTAGGGTCGCACACGTGGGGCGGCAGCCTGCGTGAACGCGCATTTGCCATGACCATAATTTTGGATTTGTTGCCGCACGCACAGGCGCTGTGTATTCAGAGGACCTGGGGAGAAAGCGTGATTCGTGCGGGCAGGCGACGATTGATCGCTCGGCCGTGAGTTGTGAAATTTTGCAGGGATTTTTCGCCAATGGCCGATCTGTTCACCATTTCCGCACCCGATCTGGCAGCGCTTTTGTGCAGCCGCGTCTGCCACGACATTATTTCCCCGGTCGGCGCGATCAACAACGGGCTTGAACTCCTCGACGAGGGCGGCGCCGACGAAGACGCCATGCGGCTCATCCGCCAGAGTGCCAAGAATGCCTCGGCCCGGCTGCAATTCGCCCGGATCGCCTTCGGTGCAGCCGGCTCGGCGGGCATGCTGATCGACACCGGAGACGCCGAGGCGGTCGCCATCGCTTTCCTCAAGAACGAAAAGCCGGAACTCGTCTGGAAAGGGACGCGCGCGCTGCTGCCGAAGAACAAGGTCAAGCTGCTGCTGAACCTGATCCTGGTCGCCAACGCCGCCATTCCACGCGGCGGCAAGCTGGTCGTCACATTGGAAAATCTCGAGACCGAGCCACGCTTTTCGCTTTCGGCAAGCGGGCCGATGCTGCGCGTGCCGCCAAAATTCCTCGAACTGCATTCCGGACACAAGCCGGAAGAACCGATCGACGCGCATTCGGTACAGCCCTACTACACACTGCTTCTGGCCCGCGAGGCCGGCATGACGATATCGATCCATGCGACCGCCGAAGAGATCGTGCTTTCGGTAGCCTGAGAATCCGGCTGATCCACTACGAGCAAAGTATTTCAGCGAAATAATATTGCCATACGGACAAATCCGCGGGAATTGAACTGCTTCTGATTGCAGCAGCGAAATATCCGCAAGAAAAAGCCATGAAACGGCATCCTTGCAAAAAATTTACCTAATCGCTTTCCGGGTTCTTTACCAGATCGGCCTAGTGTGCACCGCAGATGCCCCGACGACCGGATCGCCATAAGGCAAAGAGGACCCGGAAATGAAGCGCTGCATGTTCGTCGACGATTCCAGTGTCATCAGAAAGGTTGCAAAACGCATCTTGGGTGGTTCCGACATGACGGTCATCGAAGCAGCCAGCGGGCTTGATGCGCTGGAAATGTGCGCCGCCGACATGCCCGACATCATCGTCGTCGACGGCGCCCTGCCCGACGTGAAGGCGGTTGACCTGATCCGCCGTGTGCGCGCCATGGAAAGCCCGGTCAAGCCGCAGATCCTGATCTCGCTGGTCGAGCTCGATATCGCGTCCATCATGCGGGCCAAGCGCGCCGGCGCCCAGGGCTATCTCCTGAAACCCTTCAACCGTTCGCAGTTGCTCGAACGGTTCCGCGCCCTGAAGATTGCCGCTTGATTCGCCGGCTTGGAGCAATTCCAAGAAACGTGCGTCATGGCCTTTCCGTCCAGGATTGCGTAGAAACAAACGGCTAATTTAATGGCCCATTCGCACAAAAACCCGGCTTGGCCGGGTTTTTGTCGAAGAGAGTCGGACGGTGTTCGCCGTTCAGGCGCTGACGCGGATGTCTTCGGGTTCGCGCAGCACATAGCCGCGGCCCCAGACCGTCTCGATGTAGTTCTGGCCACCGGACGCGGCGTCGAGCTTCTTGCGCAGCTTGCAGATGAAGACGTCGATGATCTTCAGTTCCGGCTCGTCCATGCCGCCATAAAGGTGGTTGAGGAACATTTCCTTGGTGAGCGTCGTCCCCTTGCGCAACGAGAGCAGCTCCAGCATCTGGTATTCCTTGCCGGTGAGATGCACGCGCTGGCCGCCGACTTCGACGGTTTTGGCATCGAGGTTGACCACCAGGTCGCCGGTTGTGATGACCGATTGGGCGTGGCCCTTGGAGCGCCGCACGATGGCATGGATACGGGCGACCAGCTCATCCTTGTGGAACGGCTTGGTCATATAGTCGTCCGCGCCGAAGCCGAGGCCGCGCACCTTGTCCTCGATGCCGGCCATGCCGGAGAGGATCAGGATAGGCGTCTTAACTTTGGAAAGGCGAAGCGTTCTCAAGACCTCGTAGCCGGACATATCGGGCAGGTTGAGGTCGAGAAGGATGATGTCGTAGTCGTAGAGTTTGCCTAGATCGACACCCTCTTCGCCGAGGTCTGTCGTATAGACATTGAAACTTTCCGACTTCAGCATCAGTTCGATGCTTTGTGCGGTTGCACTGTCATCTTCTATCAGCAGAACACGCATCTCATTCCCCTTTTCTGCTGCCGGACCATCTCGCGACCCGTCCTGGACCGGAGCAGTGATTGCCTAATGCAGAGGCTGCCATTGAATGGTTAACAAAACCTAATTCCGCGCCGATTACGGTACCAGATTTTTTAACCTCTTTCTACACCCTCTTGAATCTAATAGTGAATCACAGACCCAAACCGCTAATGCACAACATTAATAACCTGGACTAAGTGACTCCAGGGACTCATCGACAGCGCTTCCGTGTCGTCGGTCGGATTTTTACCCGGCCTTAAGCCCTGACCCGTATGATTAACAATGCCCGTAAACGAATGGTTACCGCCGGCAAAAAACTTTAGGGTTTTGTTTCCCATAGTTCGGGGAAAGCTGGTGGAAACGGGCAACGCCTGGGGCGTTTCCGGGTGATTGGACGATATGTGCAGGTGTGCGTTTCCGGGAGTACCGAATCATGAAGTCACGTGAGAACCTCGTTCGACTGAAGCAGTTTCAGGTGAATGAGAAGCGGCGGCAGCTGCTCCAGCTCGACATGATGATCGCCGAGTTCGAACGCATGGCCGTCGAACTGGAGCTTCAGATCAATGCCGAGGAAAAGAAGGCCGGCATCACCGACATCAACCATTTTGCCTATCCGACCTTCGCCAAGGCGGCACGTTTGCGCCGCGACAATCTTAGAAATTCGCAAAGCGACCTCGCCCAACAGCGCAGCGCTGCCGAATCACTACTCGGCGAAGCTGAAGCGGAGCTTTCCAAGGCGGAGATGCTGGAATCGCGAGACACCAAGATCCGCGAAACCGAAATCGGCGGCCGCAGCGCCATGATCGGCTGAAGTCCGGCTATTCATAACGCAGGTGCTTGCCACGCGGGCGGGCACCGCACCAGGCTGCGAGGCGCTCGACCAGGGCAAAGCTCCCTTAGGCGGCCCAATCCCCTTCACTCCCGGCCACCGCCCGCGCACGGGCGTCCTTGATATCAGGTGCATGCTGCTCCGCCCATGATCTTATCTGGGTAAGCAGCCCCGCCAGGTTCTGGCCGAGTTCGGTCAGTTCATATTCGACGCGTGGCGGAATAACCGGAAAGACCTCGCGCCGCACCAGACCGTCACGCTCGAGCACGCGCAACGTCTGCGTCAGCATCTTCGGCGTTATGCCTTCGAGCTTGCGGGCAAGCTCGCCATTGCGCTGTCGGCCTTTGCGCAGCGCGCAAACCACCAGATAGACCCATTTGCTGGCCAGCATCTCCAGCACGGTATGCGAGGGACATGTCCGCCGGAAGGCGTCATAGCCGAAGGGGCAGTTATCTTCGCTATCCATGGGGTGCCTATATACCAAAAAGGTACATACTGGACAAGGGATCATTACTATCCAAATGATAGTGGCACCAATCAAGCAGGAGATATCCAATGCGTGCCGTGATCCAGAATTCCTTCGGCGGGCCCGAAGTCCTTGTCATCGCCAGTCAGACCGACCCCACGCCGAAGGCCGGCGAAGTGCTGGTGCGCATCAAAGCCGCAGGCATCAATCCCGTCGACGGCGCCGTCCGCGCCGGCTATTTTCCGTTGCTTGGCGAACCGCCCTTTACCCTCGGCTGGGATATCTCCGGAACAGTCGCCGCGCTGGGCGCAGGTGTCGCCGGCTTCAAAATCGGCGACGACGTGTTCGGCATGCCGCACTTCCCCAAACAGGCGGCGGCCTATGCGGAACTGGTGGCCGTGCCTGCCGACGAGATCGCGCTGAAGCCGAAGAAGGCCGATTACCTACAGGCCGGTGCGCTGCCGCTGGCCGGCCTCACCGCCTGGCAAGGCCTTGTCCGTCATGGCGGGCTGAAGTCGGGCCAGCGCGTACTGGTGCATGCGGGTGCCGGCGGGGTCGGCCATCTGGCGGTGCAGGTCGCCAAGGCGCGCGGCGCCTGGGTTGCCGCCACCACCAGCCCGGACAAGCTCGATTTCGTACGCAAGCTCGGCGCCGACGAGGTCATCGACTACACCAAGGACGATTTCACCGGAAAACTTCATGATATCGATCTCGTGCTGGAACCAGTCGGCGGCGACCATGCCGAACGCTCGCTCAAGGTCCTCAAGGACGGCGGCGTACTGGTTTCGCTGCTCAATGTCAGCGACGCCACGAAGGCGCAAGCCAGCATACGGGGCATCCGGGTCGAGCGCATGTCCGTCGTGCCCGACCGTGAAGGTCTGCTGGAGCTCGGCCGGCTGATCGACGCGAAAAAGCTCGCCGTCCATATAGCCAGGAGCTTTCCGCTCGACCAAGCGGGAGCCGCCCACGCCTTTCTCGCCACCAAGCCGGTCGGCAAGGTGGCGCTGACGGTCTGACCGCCGCGAGGGTTCGGAGCCATTCGAAACCAGAAGGGCGCGGAGTGCCGCGCCCTTTTTTGGCTCAGACCGGCTCTAATGCCGGTATTGCTGGATGCGCGTGGTGCGCAGCCCGGCCAAGCCATATTCGTCGATCGACGCTTGCCAGGACAGGAATTCCTCGGTGGTCAGCTTATAACGCTGACATGCCTCTTCGAGGCTCAACAGGCCGCCGCGCACCGCAGCGACCACCTCCGCCTTGCGCCGGATAACCCAGCGACGTGTGTTGGTCGGCGGCAGATCGGCAATCGTAAGAGGGCTGCCGTCGGGCCCAATAACATACTTCACTCTAGGTCTAACCAGATCGGTCATCGTACTCTCTACAAAAAACTCAAAGACCCAATCCCCGCCACGTTACCGCCACAGCTTTAAAAATTGCCTAAGCAGACCCTAATGACTAGGTAAGGATCGTGAACGCCGCGTTAGTCTTTTCGCGGGCATTTGAAACATTCGGCAGGAAGCCTTGATTCACCGGGGAAAAATCCGAGCGTTCGCCGGACCAGCCGCATCCGGGGAATCGTCCTGCAGCTGGCGCAGCCGGAAAGCTTGACCTATATTCGCGTCCTTGGCATTCAGGCGCCGCGCAGAACGAAAGCATCATGAACAGTCTCGATCTTCCCGGACGTCCCGAAAAGACCCGCATCGTCGTCGCCATGTCGGGCGGCGTGGATTCGTCCGTGGTCGCCGGCCTGTTGAAGCGCGAAGGCTATGACGTCGTCGGCGTTACCCTGCAGCTATACGACCATGGCGCGGCGACGCACCGGGCTGGCTCGTGCTGCGCCGGCCAGGACATCGACGATGCTCGCCGCGTGTCGGAAACGCTCGGCATCCCCCACTATGTGCTCGACTATGAGGAGCGCTTCCGCAAGGCGGTGATCGACCCCTTCGCCGAGAGCTATGTCGCCGGCGAGACGCCGATCCCTTGCGTTTCCTGCAACCAGACAGTGAAGTTTGCCGACCTGCTCGCCACCGCCAAGGAGCTTGGCGCCGACGCGTTGGCAACCGGCCACTATATTCGCTCCGGCGCCAACGGCGCCCATCGCGCACTCTACCGGCCGGTCGATGCCGACCGCGACCAGAGCTATTTTCTCTTCGCCACCACGCAGGCACAGATCGATTATCTGCGCTTTCCGCTCGGTGGCTTGTCGAAGCCGCAGGTGCGCGCCATCGCCGAGGAGATGGGGCTGACGGTGGCTGCAAAGCAGGACAGCCAGGACATCTGCTTCGTACCGCAAGGCAAATATTCCGACATTATCGCCAAGCTGAAGCCGACTGCCGCCAATCCGGGCGACATCGTCCACATCGACGGTCGCGTGCTTGGCCGCCATGAGGGTATCCTGCGCTACACGATCGGCCAGCGCCGCGGCATCGGCATCGCGTCCGGCGAACCGCTCTATGTCGTCCATCTCGATGCCGAGCGGGCCCGCGTCGTGGTTGGCCCGCGCGAAGCGCTGGAGACGCACAAGATCTATCTGCGCAATATGAACTGGCTGGGCGGCGGGCCGCTGGCCGATGTTCCTGCCGGTGGCCTCGAGCTTTTCGCCAAGGTCCGCTCGACCAGGCCGCCGCGCCCTGCGGTGCTGCGCCACAAGGCGGGCGTGACGTCGGTCGAATTGGCCGACGGCGAGTCCGGCATCGCGCCGGGACAGGCCTGCGTGCTCTATTCCGACGACGGCAACGAGGCCCGCGTCTTCGGCGGCGGCTTCATCGAGCGCTCCGAGCGCGGCGCCGAGGCCGAGGCGATGCTGACCCGGCTGGCCGCTTTGCCTGCGCAGGTCCCCGCCGAGTAAGCCGAACAGGTCTCTCAGGACTTGGTGTGGGTCAGGACTTGGTGTGGGTGACCGTGCCGGCCGTCAGGATCCGCAGCACCCTGATTGCTTCCTCGCCGCTCGTGCGAGGTTCGGCCCGCGTCTCGATGCACTGGATGAAGTGCTCCAGCTCGCGCGTCAGCGGCATGCCTTGCCCGACCGCGACATAGGACGGCTCGTTGGTGGTGAAGGCCCACTGGCCGCTGTCCTGCCAGACCGCATGGCGGTAGACTGCAAGTTTGCGCTCCCAAGGCTCGACATCGTCGAATACCGCCATGGCCTTGGTGCCGACCACGGTCAGCCGCCGCTCGCGGTAAGGGTTGAGCCGCGAGGCGAAAAGATGGCTGCGCAGGCCGTTGGGAAAGCGCATGTGCAGATGCGCGAAGTCGCTGAGACTGTCGAGCAGGGCCGCCCCCTCGCCGCGCACCTCGATCGGCTCGGTGCCGGTTATGGCCAGGATCATCGACAAATCGTGCGGCGCCAGATCCCATAGCGCGTCGTTCTCGGTGTGGAACTTGCCGAGGCCGAGCCGGTGCGAGTGGATGTAGCGGACTTCGCCGAGCTCGCCATTGTCGATCAGGCCTTTCAGCGTCTCGAAGGCGGGATGGAAACGCAGGACGTGGCCCACCATGAAGACGCGGCCATTGTCCTTGGCCGCTTGCACCGCGCGCTCGGCGTCCGCCACTGTCAGGGCGATCGGCTTTTCTACCAGCACGTCCTTGCCGCTCTCGACGGCGCGCACGGCAACGTCGGCATGGTATTGCGGCGGCAACGCCATGACGATCGCGTCGATATCATCACGGACGAACAGCTGGTCCGGTTCTATCGCGAGGCAGTCCTGCTCGCTGGCGAAGCCTTCGGCGCGTGCACGGTTGGCGTCGGAGACCGCGTGCAACGCGCCGAGCCCCTTGAGGGTGCGGATATGGTTGCTGCCCCAGTATCCGCAACCAAGGACTGCAATGCGCGGCTTCATCTGTTTTCAAACTCTAAAACTCGTGGCCGAGACATAGCGACGTGCCCCTTCGAACTCAACCCCGGTGACCGCAACCAAATGTCCACGCCGCAAAGCTTTTCGGCAATGAGAATATGCGCCCACATCGAATGTTTCGAAGCTTGACAGGCTCGCCCTCCCAACCTTATATCCGCGCGACCTTGGCGAACGCCTCCGGAATGCCTTTCGATTTTAAGGCAGATTTCGGACCTTTCGCCGCCCTGGCGGGGTAGCTCAGTTGGTTAGAGCACGGGAATCATAATCCTGGGGTCGGGGGTTCAAGTCCCTCTCCCGCTACCAAAACTCAACATGTCGGATCCGGCAGCACCTCACGTCGGCTATTGAGCAGGCGAGCCTGACGATTTGAGGTTCGGGCTTATGGTCAAAGCCGGAGTTCGGCGGATGGCCGCTGCCGCGACCATTCCTGTCAGCCGAACCTGCTGCCGTACGAGGCGTCCGCGCGGCCGATCTGGCAGCCTCGGCTTGTCAATATAGCAAAAGATATATTAGCTATTGTTGACAAACTGCCTAAGCTCTGGTTTCGTCATTTGAGGGTAATTAAAATAAGTTCGTTGCGTTTTTTACGGACGGTGTTCGCATGTCAACTTTGGTTGTCGCGGACCCGCGGGGGGTGTATCTCGCCGGTCTGGAGTGGGTGTTGCGCAAGGCCGGACACGATGTTGTCGCCGAGTGCCACCGCGCGGTTGACGTTCTCACGCATGTGGAGCGCCATCGGCCTGATATTGCCATCGTCGGCGTGGAGGCAGCAGGTCCGCAAGCGACCAGTCTCTCCGTACGGCTGAAAGCCAGCCACAGCGCACTCGGCATCATCTTCATCGTGCAGCCAAACGGCGGTCTCGATGTCAAGGAAATACAGGCGCTCGACATCGACGGGCTGCTGCTGGACGGCGTTAGCCACCGCAGTCTCGTCGAGTGCGTGAATGCGGTGGCAAACGGCAAGAAATGGATCGACAACAAGATCGTCCAGCATCTGCTGATGCGGAGCCCGCAACAGCAGCTGTCGTCGTCGAAGCTGACGGGGCGAGAGAGCGAAATCGCTGATCTCGTCTCGCGCGGAATGCGTAACAAGACCATCGCGCAAAGGCTGCACGTGTCCGAAGGCACGGTGAAAATGCACCTTCACCACGTCTACGCGAAGCTTAATCTCGGCAGCCGGGCGGAACTGGCCTGGGCGGCGCATGGCAAGGGCTCCGACCACCCGGGAACCCGCCCCACCGAGCTGATCTAACCATCGCCTTCAGCCGGCATGGAGATGGTGCCGGGACGGGCCGGAAGGCCGCCTGACGGCACTCGCCGGCGCCGGCGCCGGAACTATCGAAGGATATATATCGTTCGATCAGCTACGGCCATTGATCCCAATACTATCGAAGCGGGAATGGACGCGCCCTCTGCGACAGCGGCACAATGAGGTTGGAGGGACGCATTCAGTAAGCGACCGAATACCGGATGCGGTCGGGCAGGTGCATTCCGGCGTCATCAGATCGAGGGATCGAGCGGTGACACACGTGACTGATTGATCGGGGCAAGATCAAAACGCCGCATCAGTCGCATCTCGCCTTTATAAATAGATCCATCGGATGGCCGTGCTTAAGGCGTCTGTAATATAATAACGCCGTATAGTCGTCTGGGGTTGTATCATGTCCGAAAACTTCTCTATTAGCAACGCTAAGACCGTCTGGAATTTCTGCAATAGAAATGTCTTTTGGGGTAACGGAATAGAGTGAATGCGACACGCTCCAACTTCGTCTACCCCCGATCCTCACTACACCTACAAAACCAACTATTGAGTTCCACAGATGCGGGGGCGACCTTTCGCCGCGCTGCAAGGGAGATTGATCATGGCTGTTACCATCAACGTGCTTGGCACGACCTCGATCGACGAAACGCCTGGTTTGCAACAGGACGACATCGACCTCAGCAGTTTCCAGACAAACCATGCGAGTGCTCTTGCCGCGATCAACGCGGCTCTGGCTGCCGACACATTAACGGTAGCCGACGCGATCCAAATCGCCGGTGACGAGGATGTCGATATCACGCTGACCAATGCGACGAGTCCGGTCCAGGGTCTCGGCTTCGTGACGCTCGATTCGAACGGCCAGAATCCGGCCCCGGTCGACGGCCTGGACAGCGGCCAGCAAACGCTCGACGGCAACGAGATTTTTCTCTACGCCGACCCTGACAACGACAATATCATCCTCGGCCGCGAGGGCTCGGGAACGACGGCAGATTCCAGCGGGCAGATCGTTTTCGCGGTCTATCTGGAGGAAGTTACCGACCAGAACAACGTGATCACCGGGGGCCAGCTCTGGACCGTTCTGTTCGAGCCGCTGGCGCATCCGGACGACACCAATTCCGATGATGTTGTGACACTGCCTAATACTCTGGGTGTTGCCGCCACAGGCGAACAGAACTTCAGCTTTGCGGGTGCACCGGCCGGCAACAATCTTTTCATGGCGTTCGGGAGCTCCGCCGACGCATTGCTGGTGAGCGGCACCTCAATCAGCCACACCGTCAACAGCAGCAAGGGCGGCGGCGCCACGACGCTCGGCACCGACTCGCAGGACGTGCGTGCCGGCAAAGGCTTGTACTTCACCTACGTCACCGGCATGGACGCGAATTTCCTCGCTCCGGACCTGACGCACAAAGAGGCGACCACCATCAATGACATCTCCTTTACGGGCGTGCTGGATTCGGACGCGGCGTCGCTCACCATCGTCAAACTGACCGGCGGCGCCAGCGTCTCGGTGAAGCTGACGGCGTTTACGACGGATGTCGAAACTGGAGCCAATTACTTCCCGGGGCTCGGCGACTCCGATGATGTTAACGTCACGATCACCCATGTCTACATCAACGGCAGCGAGGTCTCATTCACGCTCGACGGCGATGGCACCGGCGTGATCGTGGCGGGTGTACATGACGGCGACGTGATCAAGTTCGAGACCGACGGCGATCACAACCGCGTCCTGGTCGAGAATGGTGAGGCTCTCGGATCGAACATCCACTTCAGCATCGGCGGGTTCGCGATCGAAAATGCAGTAACGGCGGCCGTGCCGGTCGGTGATCACCTCGAGTTCTACGACGACGGGCCGGTGGTCGCGGTCGCGGACGTCACGGATGGCGACTACGTGAACGGTGCCCAGGGCACCTGGACTCACGATCCAGGCGCTGACGGGCTCGGCTCGTTCAGCGCCAGCTTCGACAGCTTCCAGATCGATAGCCATGGCACCGTCGGTACAACGGGCACCAACAGCACCTTCGAGCAAACGGGTGACTTTACCTTCGACGGCTCGATCACGGCCGACTTCAACGGCGACGGCAGCAACGACACCGTCGAATTTACGCTGACACTGAATCCTGACGATGACACCTACGACCTTCAGGTGACGACGCCGCCCACGACTACGACCACCTTCTCGACGGACCAGGGTAGTCTCGATGCGGGCGGCCCGGATCCGGTGCGGACGTTGACGATTGGCACCGAGAACGTCGTGTTCTCGGCGGTCAATGCTTTGACCAACCCGAATGACATCAAGCTGTTCCTTGATGCAAGCGAGGCTACGATCGAGGGCCCCGGGGGCGCAACCTACCTCAGCCCAGCCCAGATGAATGTCAGCACCGCGGGCATCGGACTTGGTGACAACCTGTTCGAGGGCAACTCGGTCGCCGGGATCGACGGTGCCACGACCTCTGGGGGCAAGTTCGACGAGAGCTTCGTGATCGACCCGAACGGTGATGTGAGCAGCATGACCGTGATCATCAATGGCAAGACGAACGGCGGCTACACACCGACCACTGAGGATCTCTTCTATCGCATCTACTACAGTGACGGCACGGTGAGCGCGCCGGTGGAGGTACAAGAGAGCGATCTCACCCGCACGAGCACAACAGCCAGCTTCACGGTTGGCGATCCTCTTGGGTCGAACGACATCGATGCGGTCCAGCTCATCATGGGCAGAGGCACCATAAAGGTTCCCACCGTCACGTTCTCGGTGTCGACCGAGTTCTCGCCGCAACCGCTCGACCTGAACTTCACGGCCGATCTCTTCGATGGCGACCATGACAGCAGCACGGATCCATTCACGATCCATCTGGATGCCGCCACCGTTTGAGCACCTAACGAGCCCGCCCCTCGACGAGGGGCGGGCTCTCACCCTTCAGGATCTAGCGTCTGGACCGGGGCACAAAGCCGATGCTTAAGCAAACCAGCAACTCCCGCCTTTCGCAGGTAATGAAGGCTGTCCGCAGGGAGTTCCCGCTCCTGATAATCCTGAGTTGCCTGCTCAACCTGCTGCTTCTCGTTTCGACGATCTACATGCTCCAGGTCTATGACCGTGTGCTTTCGACGGGATCGCTGGACACGCTGTTGTGGCTGACCGTGATCGCCCTGTTTGCCATCGCCGTCTACGGCGTGCTCGAACAGTCGCGACGCATGGTTCTGGGTCGCGTCGCAGCCTGGGTGGAATGCGAGTTGAACGCTCCCGTACTCAAGCGCGCGATGGAAGCCCGCCTGGAAGGGGAAAACCTGCAGGGCGGCATTCGGGACGTCGGCAATCTTAAAAATTTTTATGGAAGCGACGCCGCCCAAGCTTTTCTCGATATGCCCTGGAGCATCATTTTCCTGGTTTTCATGTGGGCACTGCACCCGGCGATCGGCATTGTCGGCACGCTTGGCGCGGCTCTACTCTTCGGGCTGGCCGTCACCAACGATCTGTTGACCCGGGAGCGCCAGAAGAAGGCCTCGGTCGACGCTCGCGCCAGCCAGGACAACGCTATCCGGTTCGTCGATGCGGGCGAGACGATCGGCCCACTCGGCATGGCGCGCCAGGTGTTCGAACGCTGGCGTGTGCGCCATGCCGAGATCGCTACGGAGCAGCAGTCGCTGCAAGACAAGACAACCGTGATTCTTTCCCTTTCCCGCAGCGTCCGCATCGCGCTTCAGGTGGCGATCCTTGGCGTCGGCGCCTACTATGTTCTTGCCGGCGAGATCACCGCCGGCGCGATGATCGCGGGTTCGATCACCATGGGGCGTGCGCTCGCGCCGATCGAACGCGCCACCGCTGCCTGGCGGGCCTTTGTGGCCGCGAGAGGAGCGCATGGCAACCTGCGGCAGCTATTCGAGCGCGTCGATCGTGATGGCAGCGAGCGCGTTGCGCTTCCCCGGCCGAAAGGCAGACTATCGTTCGAGGACATCTTCTATGTGCCTCCGGGTAGCACGGAGCCGTTGCTTCACGGCATCCGCTTCGCCCTGGAACCCGGCGAGAATTGTGTGGTGGTGGGGCCGTCCGGTTCCGGCAAATCGACACTATGCCGCCTAGCCGTCGGCGCCTGGAGGGCGGCGAAAGGTCATGTCCGGCTCGATGGAGCGGACGTATTCGACTGGCACCCCGAGGATCTGGGTGCCTATATCGGCTATCTGCCGCAGCAGGTCGAGTTCCTACCGGGTACTGTTGCGCAAAACATTGCCCGTTTCAGGGAAATCGACAGCGGAGCGCTGGTCCGAGCAGCCAAGATGGCTGGCGTGCATGAGTTGATCCTCGCTTTGCCCGCTGGCTACGAAACCGACATAGCGCTGCACTCGCGGCGCATCTCGCAAGGTCATCGGCAGCGGCTAGGCCTTGCGCGGGCTTTATATGGCGATCCGACGCTTGTGGTGTTGGACGAACCGAACGCGAACATGGACGAGGCCGGCGATAGAGCGCTTATCGAGACGTTGGCTACCCTCAAGCAGATGCAGGCCACGGTTCTGATCGTGACGCATCGCGTTTCCGTGTTGAAATCGGCCGACAAAGCAGCGGCATTGGATCACGGTACGCTGGCGGCGTTCGGTCCGCGCGATCAAGTGATCAGGCCAGTGCCGACTTTGGTGCCCGCGAAGTCACCTTTGCAGGCGGTTCCGTCTGAACGGCCGGCTTCGCCCCCCGTGTCGGAACATCCAATATCAGCTGCAGCGGAGTGAACCATGCAGGACCACCCTGATGCCGTGCGTGTGATGATCACCTGGTTGGAAACCCTGCTTTCCGACATAAGCAAAGTTCTGCACTCGGCTTTCACCGCCCTCATCGCTGCCGTGCATCGCCAGTTGGCTGTCTATGGCATCGAAACCAGTGACACTGCCATCACGCTAGCAATTGGCGGCGCTGTGCTTCTGGTGATCGCGATGCTCATGAGGTTGTTTGGTTCGAGAGCAGCATCCGCTAGAACAGGTCATGCCAGATCTCTCGCGGACATCACGCGCTTTCCACGCCGGCTTGGGGTCGTGGCGACTGCCCTTTTTGTGCTGGTGCTGGGCGGCTGGACTGTCTTCGCCCCTTTGGCCAGCGCGGCTCTGGCTCCCGGCATCATCAGCCCCGACGGGCATCGAAAAACCGTCCAGCATCTCGAGGGCGGGATCATAAAAACCATCCACGTTCGAGAGGGTGACCTGGTCAAGGCCGGAATGCCGCTTGTCACACTCGACGATACGAGGGCTAAAGCGCTCAATGCGGAGCTTCGCGAGCGGTTCTTGTATCTGCTGGCAAGCCAAGCCCGACTTGAAGCGGAGCAAACCGGTGCCGTTGAAATAAGCTTCCCGGAGCAACTTCTTCTTAAGGACTCGAACGAAAT
Organism: Mesorhizobium sp. M0587; assembly: GCF_040320945.1. Taxonomy (NCBI): domain Bacteria; kingdom Pseudomonadati; phylum Pseudomonadota; class Alphaproteobacteria; order Hyphomicrobiales; family Phyllobacteriaceae; genus Mesorhizobium; species Mesorhizobium sp. M0587. The sequence goes on along the minus strand of NZ_JAMYQP010000004.1, from coordinate 222,487 downwards.
GCGAAAGGTCGTCGATGGGCAACGGCAATTGTTTTTCAGCCGACGCGCCGCGCATCAGGGGCGGTTGCAGATACTCGACGCCCGAATTCGTCAGTCCCAGGAGCAGAACGTCGGACTTCGAGAGATGATTGCTGCGGAAGACGAGCAACTCGCCCTAATCGATGAAGAAATATTGGGTGTCCAGACCCTTGTCGACAAGGGGCTCGAACGCAAGCCACGGGTGCTGGCGCTGCGCCGCGGACGCGCCGACGTTGCTGCCACCAAGGCGGCAAATCATGCGAAGATCGCCGAGAACGAGCAAGAGATCGGAGAAACGCGGCTGCAACTGGTCACGCTGGGCGAGGAACGCCAGGAGAAGATCGGTTCGGAGCTCGCCGAAGCTCGCCGGATGACGGCGGAAATCAATGGCCAGTTGCCATCGCGCGAGGACATGCTCATTCGCACTGTTATTCGTGCCCCGATCGACGGCACGGTGATGAACCTGCGGGTCAATACCGAAACGGGCGTCGTGGCACCCGGGCAGCCGCTTCTCGATATCGTTCCCGACGGCAACCATTTGGTGATCGACGCCCGGGTGCGTCCGACGGATATCGAGCGCATTAGACCCGGAATGTCGGCCCGGGTAGTTCTGACCGCCTACAGGCAGCGGAACCTGCCGCTCATTCATGGCAGGCTGCGCTCGATTTCCGCTGACGCGATGGCCGATGACAGAACGGGACTGCCATACTTTCTCGCGAAAGTAGAAGTCTTTCCTGAAGACTTGGCAGCGTTGCATGAGGTGACGCTGGTCCCCGGCATGCCTGCCGAGATAATGCTCATGGATGGCGAACAAAGCGTATTCGCTTACCTGCTTGGCCCCATCATTGATAGCGCGCGGCGGAGCCTTCGCGAGAATTGAAGTTGCTTTGCATAGCCACTGCCGCAGCCCCTGGATGTTTGATTCCAGGTCTTAATCCGGCCCACTTGCCGCCGACAATGGTCTCCCAACCCGGTGTTTCCAGCTTCAGCTCGACGACGACACCAGTCTTGTGAACCCGATCGAGCCTCTCTCCGGCCCGGGCCGCCGAAGCCGCCGTGGTCAGCGTCAGCGCGAAAGCCGCAATTCCCGAAACCGAGATCTGCATGCCTGGTCAAATCTCGTTGTTGAAACCGAGATTTGCTGCACTTCACCCGCGTCCTAAAGGTCGGATTTTCAATTGACTTCGGTAACGACGAAAAACCATCCGCGTTGTTTCAGCTAGCCGGCGTCAGCCGAACCTGCTGCCGTATGAGGTATCCGCGCGGCTGGATCTGACAGCCTAGGCTTGTCAATATAGCAAGAGGTATATTAGCCGTTGTTGACAAAATGCCCAAGCTCTGGTTTCGTCATTACGGCAAATTAAAATAAATTCGTTGCGTTTTTACGGACGTGTTCGCATGTCAACTTTGGTTGTCGCGGACCGACGGGGGGTATATCTCGCCGGTCCGGAGTGGGTGTTGCGCAAGGCCGGACACGATGTTGTCGCCGAGTGCCACCGCGCGGTTGACGTTCTCACACACGTGGAGCGCCATCGGCCTTACATTGCCATCGTCGGAGTGGAAGCAGCGGATCCGCAAGCGACCAGTCTCTCCATACGGCTGAAAGCCAGCCACGGCGCGCTCGGCATCATCTTCATCCTGGATGGGGATATGACACCGAGGCAGACCACAGTCCTTGACGTCGCCTGATACCTGACCAACGGGGGCAGCCAATGCTGCCCCCGTGCCCGCGATCTGTTATACGGAGACGTCATCTAAATCATGAAAACCAACCAACAGCCCTCTGCCCTTCAGATGGTGATGAAAGAGGCCAGGCGGGCCGTCCAGCCGCTTATCTGGTTCAGCGGCGGCATCAACGTGCTGATGCTGACCGGAGCGCTTTATATGCTCCAGGTCTATCACCGCGTACTCGGCAGCCATAGTCTGGAGACGTTGGTGATGCTGTCGCTGATGGCACTGGCCGCGCTCGGGACGCTCGCGGGGTTGGAAGTGGTACGCGGGCGTCTGTTGGCCAAGGTCGGGTCATGGATGAACGCGCGGTTGGCCCCGGTCCTCCTGACCGCATCGGTGGAATACGCTGCTTCGGCCCCCGGTCAGGTTAACGCGCGACCTCTGCGCGACCTGGACCAGGTACGAAATTTCTTCACCAGCCCGAGCATCTTCCCGATCCTTGACGCGCCTTGGGCACCGCTGTTTTTCGCAGCCATATTCGTCATGCACCCTTGGCTGGGTTGGTTGGCGCTGTGCGGCGGCATCGTACTGTTTGCGTTGGCGTTGCTCAACGAATACCTCACACGCAAGCCGTTGATGGATGCCGCAAGCGCACAGTCGCGGGCGTATGTGCAAGCTGAGGCGGCGATCCGCAACGCCGAGGTCGTCCAGGCGATGGGCATGTTGAAGCCACTGCTGCAGGGCTGGAAGGCGCAGCAGGACGAGGCAAACAATGCACAGGTTCTTGCCGCCAACCGTGGCGGCGTCATCGCTGCCATCGCGCGTTTTCACCGGCTGGCCCTGCAAATGGCCATACTGGGCCTTGGTGCCTATCTGGTACTTCGCAACGAGGCCTCCCCTGGTATCATGATCTCCGCCTCGATCCTGATGGGCCGGGCGTTGTCCCCTGTCGAGCAAGCAATCGGCACATGGAAAGCGACGGTCGGAGCGCGCGCCGCTTACCGGCGACTGACCGCAGTTGCCGGACAGCGCCCGGAGGCCACGCCGGTTCTGCCGCTACCACGACCCAAAGGCAGGTTTGAGGCCGACAACCTTGTGCTTGCCCGTCAGGGTGGCGAGCACATCCTGAAAGGCATCAGTTTCCAGCTCAAGCCGGGCGAAGCAATGGCGTTGATCGGCCCGAGCGGCGCCGGCAAGACAAGTCTGGCGCGAATACTGGCCGGGGCTTGGCGCCCATCCGGGGGGCGTGCTCTACTGGACGGCATGGACGTCGCCCAATGGGCGGCGGAGGACCGGGGCCGTCACGTCGGTTACTTGCCGCAGGACATCGAGCTCTTCGCCGGGACCGTCTCCGAAAACATCTGCCGCTTCGCGAATCTCAACCCCGCGGTTTTCAACAACGTGGTCAGGGCCGCGCAGTTGGCGGGCGTTCACGAACTGATCAAAAGGCTGCCGAAGGGCTACGCCACCGAGATCGGCGAAGCGGGCGCAATACTGTCAGGCGGACAACGCCAGCGTATCGGGTTGGCGCGGGCGCTCTACGGCGACCCGGCACTCCTTATCCTGGACGAGCCCAATTCCAACCTCGACCGCGAAGGCGAAGAGGCATTGATCGCCGCCCTGGGCGTGGTCAAGGCAACGAAAACAACCGTTATCCTGATCGCGCACCGCCCGAATATCGTGGAGAAGGTCGACAAGATATTGGTCCTCATCCGGGGCCAGCAAGACCTCTACGGCTCGCGCGACTATGTCTTCAACGAACTCGCCAACCGCGTCCGCAAGGTGGCTCATATGCCAAAGGCAGTCCAACCGCCAACCCTTGAAGTGGTCACGGAAGCCAAAGAAATCAAAGAGGTCAAGGAAGCATGAGCCGTTCCCCAGAATTGAACGTGGTGCCACTACCCGTCGCGCCGCCCTCTCTCTTGGAACCGATGCCCCTGCGTCTCACGGGCGTGACCTGCACCGGGTTCGCGATCATGTTCCTGTTCTTCGGCGTGGCCGGAGGTTGGGCGGCGCTGGCGCCGTTGGACAGCGCCGCGGTGGCACCGGGCGTCATCAAGGTCGCCGGCGACCGCAAGCTCATCCAGCACCTCGAGGGCGGTATCATTGCGGAATTGAATGCTGCCAACGGTGATATCGTCAAGGCGGGCAAGATCCTCATCCGGCTCGACGACACACAGGCAAAGGCGCAGCTTGACCTGGTCCAGAACCGGATCGCAACGCGTGACGCGCTGGCCGCGCGTCTCAGGGCCGAGCGTGATGGCAAGGCCGAGATCGAGTTTGATCCGTCGTTGCTCGCAAATCCCGCCGCCGCCGCAAGGGACGCGGTGGCCGCACAACGTGACGTGTTTGCGGCCAAGCACCACAACTTGAAGGACGAACGGGAAATTCTCAGCCAGCGCCGCCACCAAACGGAGGAAGAGACAAAGGGGCTGGAGGCGCTTATCGCCACCGAGGACAAGCAGATCGAGGCGATCGAGGGTGAGACCAAAGATCTCGAAAGTCTGCTCAAGAAAGGACTGACCACCCGCGAGCGGAACCTGTTGCTCAGACGGCAGCAGCAGCAAATCGAAGGAGAACGCGCTACCAACGTCGCGGCAATCGCTCGTGCCAGAAGCGCCATGGCCGAAATTGACATGCAAATCTTGAACCTCAACACGGTGCGGCTGAACGAGGCCGTCGACGAGTTGAGCAAGGTCGAGTCGGAGTTGTTTGACCTCGGGCAGCAGGAGCGCTCCGCCAGGGACGTGCTTACCCGTACCAATGTGGTCGCACCGGTTGACGGTATCGTCATGGACCTGAAGGTCCACACGGCGGGCGGTGTCGTGAAACCCGGTGAGACATTGATGACCGTCGTGCCGCTCGGACAGCAACTCGTGGTCGAGGCTATGGTCAAACCGGAGGATGTCGAGACGATCGCGCCCGGACAGCCCGCGCGCGTCAGCTTTCCGGCCTTCGCCCGCTACAACCTGCCGCCACTCGACGGCGTCGTGGAGATCGTATCGGCTGACCGCATGGTGGAGGAGCGCAGCGGGGCACCGTATTTCGCCGCGACCGTGTTGATCGACAAGAGCGAACTTGCCAAGCTGGAGGGCCGTAAGCTGCTGCCCGGCATGTCGAGCGAGGCGATGATCAGAACGGGTGCGCGCACCGTGCTTGCTTATCTCGCCGAGCCGATCACGCAGAACTTCCGCCGGGCGATGCGGGAAAAATAGCCGTGGGCTCCGCTTCGGGCGGGCCTTCCGAACTGGTCGATCGATGATCTTGGGGAAAGGTGGTAACGCTCCCCCGCACCACCGTTACCACCATACCATTGTTGTCGAATTCCATTTGGCAAAAAAACCCGCGGCTGTCCCAGCCGCGGGGGTATGGGAGAGTTCTTGGGTGCCCGCGGTCAGATGTTGGCAAGCAATTCGTTGACGCGGCTTTCCATGTCGGCAAGCGCGGCATCGACGTCCTTCTGGCCAGTGATCGCAGCGCTCATCTCTTCGCCGATAATATCCTGGATCGCAAACTGGCGCTGCACCGTGGATGGCAGCGGTTTGCCGAGATCGGCGATGGCGGAAATCGTGTTGCGATGCGGCAGAGCCTTGAAGGCGTCCGAGGTGATGACGGCCTTATATGCCGGCAGATGGCCGGTGCGCGACCATTCGAAGTCGTTGTCCGCGAAGAACTTCAGGAACTTGCCGATGGCCGCGGTCTGCTCGGGCGTACGGTCCTTCTGCGAGACTGCCCAGGTGTGGCCGTCGGCATATTGCGCATGAGTGCCGTCAAACAGCTGCGGATAGGGGTAGACCGCATAGCCGCCCTTGTTGAGCGCCGTACCCTTGGTTTCGGACTGGGCGTTGTTGTCACCGACAACCCAGGTGCCGTTGAGCTGGACGCCACCCTCGCCAGCAAGAAAGGCGTTGATCGCGCCGCCATAGTCGAGGTCCTTGGTGGTGTAACCCTTGTCGAAGATGGCCTTGTACATCTCGACCACCTTCTTGGCTTCCGGCGTATTCAGCTTCACATGCCTCGGATCGGCAAAGAAGTCGGAGTCCTGCTGGAAGAGATAGGTATAGAGATTGCGCGTGTAGAGTGCAGTCTCATTGGCCAGGTTCTGAACGAAATAGGGCTTGCCGGTCTTCTGTTTGAACTGTTCGGCTTGGGCGAGCAGTTCGTCGGGCGACTTCGGAAGGATCGGCGTGCCGTCGGTATTGACGAGCCCGGCTTGTTTGAAGAGATCCATGTTGATGTGATAAAGCATCGTCCAATTGTCGATCGGCAGGCCGTAGATCTTGCCGTCTTTGGTGGCGCCGTTACGCGCCGCATCCGTGAAGGCCTCGGGCGTCAGACCGACGGACTTCAATAGATCGTCGAGCGGCATCAACAGCCCCTTGGACTGGTAGTCCGAAAGCACGGACTCGTGGATCGTGACGATGTCCGGAGCATCGCCCGAAGCGAACTGCGCGGTCAGCTGGTCGTAGCCCGGCCATTCCACGGTGGTGACGCTGACGTGCACATCGGGATTGTCGGCGTTGAACTTGTTGATCAGCGAGGTGATGATCCCGCATTCGCCTACGGCCTTGGCGACATCGGTGTTGGTGCCGAAATCGGCATCGCAGGCACCGAAAAAGCGCTGCACGGTAAGTTCCGTCGCCGCAAGGGTCGGGCTTGCGAGCATCATCACGCCCGCCGAGACTGCGGCAAACAGTATTTGCTTCATTTTCATATCAGTTCCTCCTCCTGAGTCTGCGCCGTTCCACACTGGATTGGCTTCATGCTTCAATCGCCGCGGCGCGCTCCCCGCCGGTCAGTTTCGTCACCTCACCGCCGCACCAGAGACAGCCGTGACGATGTATTTCTGGAAAAAGAGGTAGACGATCAGGATCGGCGCGCCGGCGAACACCGCCTGCGCCATCAGGAAGCCGATGCCCTCCGACTGGGCGAAATTGGTCTGTGTCGAGGCCATGCCGACCGTCAGCGTGTACATGTCCTTCTTGGTCGCCGAGATCAGCGGCCACAGATAATCGTTCCACGCGCCGAGAAAGGTGAAGATGCCGAGCGTCGCCTGTGCCGGTACCGTGAGCGGCAGAAGCACCTTCCAGAAAATCTTGAACCGGCCGGCATTGTCCAGCATGGCGGCTTCGTCCAGCTCCTTCGGGATGGCCTTGAAATATTGGGTCATCAGGAAGACGCCAAACGAAGCCGACAGGCCGGGGAGAATGAGGCCGTGATAGGTGTTGTGGAATTTCAGCACGCTGAAGATCTGATGGCGGGCGACAAGCACGGCTTGTTCCGGGACCGCCAGACCGAAGAGCACGATCACGAACAGGATGTTTCGGCCGGGGAAGTTCAGCCGCGCAAAACCGTATCCGGCGAGTGACGACAGGATCAATGTACCGAGCGTCAGCCCGCCCGAGACGATGATGCTGTTGAGCACCCAGAGGAATACATTCGAGGTGCCGATGGTGTTGATGTAGTTCTTCAGCGTGTAGGGCGCATGAAACACTGAATACGGATCGGCCATCAGCTCGGCATTTTCCTTGAGCGACAGACCGATGACCCACAGAACCGGCGCGATCATGACGATCGAAAGCAGGATGACGAGGGCCAACAGCACCCGGTCGCCAAATGCTCGTCCCTTGAGGGAAGTGGCTGGAGCACTCATGCTTGGTCGGCCCTGTTGCGTGCGACGAGGTACTGGGCCATGGCCGCGATCAAGATGAGGATGAACAGGATTTCCGATGCCGCGGCACCCAGGCCCAGATCCCAGCGACGGAATGCGGTGTCATAGATGTAAAGCACGATCGGCTTGGTCAGATTGTTCGGACCGCCGCGAGTCATCAGCCAGGCTTGGCCGAACAGCTGGAACTGCAGCACGATCTGGATGATGATTACCAAGATGAAGGTGCGTTTGATCGACGGCAGCGTAATCGAGCGCAACGTCTGCCAGCGATTGGCATTGTCCAGGGCTGCCGCTTCGTAGATATCCTGCGGGATTTGCTGGAGTGCCGAGAGAAAGAGCATCATCGGCAGGCCGATGCACCACCAGATGGTGGCAATGGCGATACCGATCATGGCAAGGCTGGGATCGGAAATGAAAGCGGGGGCGGTGGCGCCGAACCATCCATAGATTGTCGACAACAGACCGACATTCGGAATGAACACGATGCGCCAGATCAAAGTGACGATCGTGACCGACAGCACCGAAGAGGAAAAGAACAGAGTGCGCAGCACCGCGGCAGTGCGCGTGCGGCGGTTGAGGCAAAGCGCGAGAAAGAGACCGATCAGCGCCAGCGTCGGCACCGTCAGTAGCACGAAGTAGAAGGTGTTCCAGACCGATTGCAGGAAGACCTTGTCGTGAAACAGCCTGACATAATTACCGAGGCCGACAAAGTTTCCGGACGAGAAAGTGTCGGCCTTGTGGAAACTCAGCCATATCCCCCACAGCAGCGGGAAGAGCAGCAGCGTCGTGAAGAAAAACAAGAACGGCGCAACGAAAATGAAGTTTCGCCATTGCGGCGCGTGGATATCGACGCTTGGGGCTCTCGCGCCGGCGGCTGACATCTCGGTCTGCTCGATTGCGAGCCGGTCAGCCATGTCAAGCCTCCCTCGCGTGCCAAGCGCGGCCGTTCTCGCTGAACAGATGTGATTTTTGGCCGTCAAGGGTGAGCCCGACCTTGTCGCCGATCGCGACGCGGCTGTTGCCGGCATCGGAGCCGACGATCTGCTGGCCATTGCCCAGCCGCGCATAGATCAAGGTACGCTCGCCGAGCCGCTCGAGCACATCGACGAGGCCGTCGGCATTGCCCTGTCCGGCGGGAACGATGCGGACGTCTTCCGAACGGATGCCCAAGGTGTAATTGCCGTCGCTCAATTGGCTGGAGGCGATCTCGGTCCGCACCAAAATGCCGTCCGCTAATTTGGCCGTGGCGTTCTCGGCCGATCTGTCGAGCGTCGCATCGACAAAGTTCATCGCCGGTGCGCCGACGAAGCCTGCGACGAACTTGGTCGCGGGGCGTTCGTAAATCTCCATGGGAGAGCCGATCTGCTCGATCTTGCGATTGTTCATGACCACGATGCGGTCGGCGAGCGTCATCGCCTCCACCTGGTCGTGGGTGACGAAAATCATTGTCGATTGCAGGCGCTGGTGAAGTTGGGCAAGCTCGATGCGGGTCCGGGTGCGCAAAGCCGCGTCGAGATTGGAGAGCGGCTCGTCGAACAGGAAGGCCTTCGGCTCCTTGACGATCGCACGACCGATGGCGACGCGCTGGCGCTGGCCGCCGGAGAGCTGACCCGGCTTGCGCTCGAGCAAGTGCGGCATTTCGAGGATGCGAGCGGCTTCGTTGATCCGCCCGTCAATAACCTCGCGTGACATGCCGATATTCTCAAGCCCGAAGGCCATGTTGTCGCGCACGGTCATATGCGGATAGAGCGCATAGGACTGGAATACCATGGCAATGCCACGCTTGCCGGGCGGCAGATGATCGATGCGCTGGTTGTTGATTGCGATCTCACCGCTATCAATAGTTTCGAGGCCTGCGATCATTCGCAGAAGCGTCGACTTCCCGCAGCCGGACGGTCCAAGGAACACGATGAATTCGCGGGCCTTGATAGAGAGCGACAGGTCGTCCAGCACCGACATGGCACCGAACTGCTTGCTCACATTCCTGATTTCGATATCAGCCGTCACGTCGACGCTCCTCCTCAGCGCATGCAGCTTTTCGACGACACGCTCGAGGTCAGAGCTTCAGGCGTATCATCTGGTAGGAATAGGCTGGCAACGACAGGGTCAGATTGCCGCCGGCCACCGAAGCGCCCTCACCCTTCCTGGGGCCGACATTGCCGGGAGTCTCGGCCGAATTGACGGCTTTCAGATCGGCATGCACCATCACCTGATGGTCAACGATCTTAGCCGCGCCGAATCCGGTGACGTCGATCACGGTTTCGATCGCGGCGCTCGAATGACGGTTGACGGCGAAGAAGGTGACGTGGCCCGTTTGCGTGTCATGCACACCGGCGACGTCGACATAAGAAACGTCGCCCGCAACGCTGGATTTGTAGGTCGGGCTTTCCACCTTGAGATCCAGCGCATTGCCGCGGCCGTAGGTCGAGGCGTAGAGATAGGGATAGAAGATCGTCTGACGCCATGCCGGGCCATTCGGAACGGTCATGATCGGCGCGATGACGTTCACCAGTTGCGCGAGGCAGGCGATCTTGACCACGTTGGAACGACGGATGAAGGTGTTGAGGATCAGGCCGACCTGTAGCACGTCTTCGAAATTGTAGATGTCCTCGAGCAGCGGCGGCGCGAAGGGCCAGCCGTCATTGCCGCCAAGGATTCTCTTGTCCTGCTCCTTGGAATGGTACCAGACATTCCATTCGTCGAACGAGATGTAGACCTGCTTGTTGGAGCGCTTCTTGGCCTTGATATAGTCGATGACGCCGGCGACCGAGACGATGTAGTCGTCGAGCTTCTCGCTCATCGCAAGGTAATTGGGTGCGTCATTGGCCTCATTGTCGAAATACATGTGCAGCGAGATGTAATCGACCTCATTGTAGGTGTGGTCGAGAACGGTCGCTTCCCATTCGGGATAGGTCGGCATCTTGGCATTCGAAGAGCCGCAGACCACGAGTTCCAGCGATTTGGAGAAGGCGCGCATGGCCTTGGCGGTCTCGTGGGCCAGCCGGCCATACTCGTCGGCGGTCTTGTGGCCGATCTGCCAGGGGCCGTCCATTTCGTTGCCGAGGCACCAGAGCTTGACATCGAACGGCTCCTTACGGCCGTTGGCGATACGTTTGTCGCTCCACTCGCTGCCGCCGGAATGATTGGTGTATTCCAGAAAGTTGCGGGCTTCGTCGAGGCCACGCGAGCCGAGATTGACGGCAAGCATCATTTCGGTGTTGGCGGCGGCGCACCAGTCGGCGAATTCATGCAGACCGACCTCGTTGCTTTCCGACGTGTGCCAGGCGAGGTCGAGGCGCACCGGGCGCTCTTCCTTGGGCCCGACGCCGTCTTCCCAATTGTAAGCGGACACGAAATTGCCGCCTGGATAGCGGACGATCGGAACGTTAAGTTCCTTGACGAGGTCGATGACGTCCTGGCGCATGCCATTGGCATCCGACGTCGGATGGCCGGGCTCATAGATGCCGGTGTAAACCGCGCGCCCCAGATGCTCTATAAAGGACCCATACAGCCTCGGATCGATTTCCGAGACGACATAGCGTGGATGTGCCGTAACGGCCGCCCTCATGCATTTCCTCCCTGCGTATCGCAAATGATGATTTAAATCACCTTGCCCGATACTAAACGGAATTGAATGCCGTCCGTCAAGTCGCAATAGCCAAAAGTCTGACAATTGACCGATGATCTGAATATCCGGGAATAATAGAGCATTGAAATTGCTGCCCTATTTTTTAAACCCGGATTTAGGATATCATCCTGTTTTGATCCTCAGCAGTATGTCCTGATCATAATTTCCAAACCCCTTGCCGAAAATATTGATCCCGCCAGGACGCTTGGCGTCATCCTTGACGCCGATGCGGACGCGGATTGAATGATGGCTTTTGAGGTCCAATGCGGCGAGGCTGGTTTCAGAAATCCTGATGCCGTCGACATAGGTGCCGTCGGTAGAAATCCGCCAATTCTTCAGCTTGCCATATTGGGAGCCCTTGAGCTTCCACCAGGACGGTGTGAAGACGCCGCGCTTGTCGCCGAAATCTCCGGGTGACGTCCAGGTGCCGACATCGAAGCCATTGATCGTCAGCGTGATGTCGGAGGGCCAGTCGGCGCTCGTGCCTGGCACTTCGGAGGACAACTCTACCGCCACTTCGAGTTCGGTGATCTCGGCATTGGCTAGCTTGGCATTGTTGGGAAATTGGTATTCGACAAAACCGCGCGTGAACCACAACAGCCCAGCTTTCATGCGATCCGGATCGAGGAAAGTGTTCGGCACATCGAGCAGACCAATGATGCCGTCCGGCGAACAGAGACCGCAGGGCGCCGTCACCTCGAAACCGGTGTAAAGCCCGATCGGCATCGACACTTCGATGGCATTGTTCTTGAGCGCACGATATTCGCTCTTGAAGACCACGAGCACTTCCTCTGCGGTCGGATAACAGATCTTCTGGCTGCCCTTCTTCGCCTTCTGGTTCTCGGTGCGGATCAGTCCTGCATCCTCCAGCACCTGGATATTGGTCGACACCGTCGATTGCGGCAGCGACAGCACGGCAGCAATGTCGTTAACATTCATCGGCCCTTTCTCATGCAGCAGCTTGAGCATGGAAATGCGTGCCGAAGAGGCTAGTCCCTTGAGGACGGCAATGCCTTCCTCAGGTTCGATCACCAGAAAATTGCGACTCATGGATTTGCCGGTCTATCCGAAATTTATATCCGAAATTATCTTGTATATCGAGATATTTGATTTAATCAATGCGCGGGCTCAGCCCGCATCAATTTATTGATCAGCGGCAGGTCACGCTGGTTTCGATCAGCTGTCGGCGGCCAGGCCTGTCGGTATCGAAAGGACCGAAGCGCGACACTCCGCAGACGTTGCGCACAAGCTCCGCTCGCAGGGCGCGATCGGACATCAGTAGTTTCGATACCGCCGCCAATCTCGGTGGATGTGCGTCCGCCCTGGCCGGATATGATTATGTGCCGTTGTCGAAACCGTCGGCCTCGCCTGTGTGACGCATCATGCGGCGAAAGCTCATCGAGATGTGGGCGCGCCTTATATGGCCGATCGATTCCCAGTCCCCGATCTCCGCAGCGGCAAGGACTTCCTCCATTTCGCGGCGGAAGGCGGTGAATTCTTCGACAAGGCCGAGCTGCGGCATCATCTTCAGCACGACCCGCGCGACCTGGAAGTAGAGACGCTCGCTGATCTCGCGCAGCGGCTGGTTGCCGGTCATGGCAGTGAGTTCGTAGAAGAAATCCATGTTGAGGCGAAGGAACGCACGTTGATCGGGATTGAGCATATCGGAACTACAGCGCGCGATGAGTGCCCTGATCCGATCGAGATCCTCCGCAGTGCGCGGGATCGGTGACAGCTTGCCTACGAGCAGCGCCAATTCCAGCCTGAGGTGATAGACCTGTTGCAGTTCCTCGATATCGACGTCGGTGACGATCGTGCCGACGCCATGGACGGATTGGACAAGCCCTTCTGATTCGAGACGCGCCAGCACGCGCCTGACCGGGGTTCGGCTGATCTGGAATTCCTGGGCGAGTTCTTCCTCGGAGAGACGGCTTCCCGGGGCGTAGTCCAGCAGGCAGATGCGATCGCGCAAGATCCGGTATATGCGCTCGAACCGCTCCCGCGCCGAGAGCGGGCGCGGGGTCACGACTATCGGCGCGGCATCCGTCTCAAGCGTCATCCAGCCTCCAGGACAGCATGCAGGAATTGCCGCGTCCGCTCATTCTTGGGTGCCCCGAACAATTCGCTTGGCGGCCCTTGCTCGCAGATCTTGCCTTGGTAGAAGAAGCAAACGCGATCGGAAAACTCCTTGGCGAAGCCCATCTGATGGGTGACCATCAGCATGGTCAGATCGTGCTCGCGCCCGATCTGCCTTATCACCTGCAGCACTTCGCCGACAAGCTCGGGGTCGAGCGCCGAGGTCACCTCGTCGAACAGCATGATTTTGGGCCGCATGGCCAACGCCCTGGCGATAGCCACACGCTGCTGCTGGCCACCGGACAGCTGCGACGGATAATGATCCTTCTTCTGGGCCAGTCCCACCAGTTCCAGGAGTTCCGCCGCCCGCGCCTCTGCATCCGCCCGCTTCATGCCAAGCACCGTCATCGGCGCCTCGATGCAATTCGCCATCGCTGTCATGTGCGGGAAGAGGTTGAAGGATTGGAAGACCATGCCGATCTTCGCCCTGATGCGGCGAATATGCGCGAGGTCGGCGGGAACGAGCGTGCCATTCTTCTTCATATGGGTCAGCGGTTCGCCCTCGACCCAGATGACGCCGTCGTTGATCGTCTCCAGCGTCATCAGCATGCGCAGCACCGTCGTCTTGCCGGAGCCGGATGGGCCGATGACGGAGACCTTTTCGCCGCGCGCGATTTCGAGATTGAGCCCGTCGAGAACGGTCAGCGCACCGTAGCGTTTCGAGACGTTCTCGAAACGGACCATCGGCTGTTCGGTCATCGAGTGGTCCTCCGGTTGAGCAAGCGTTCGAGAGCGCGGATGAGCGCGGCCGAAACCAGGCTCATGGCAAGAAAGAACAGACCGACCAGCGTGATCGGCTCGGTGTATCGGAAGGTTTCGGAGCCGATGATCTTGGCCGTCTGCATCAGCTCCATCACGGCGATCGCGGAGAGCAATGGCGTCTCCTTGAACAAGGCGACGAGATAGTTGCCGAGCGCCGGAACGATCGGTGGGATCGCCTGCGGGATGATGATGTCGCGAAACGTCGTCCAGGTCGACAAATTGAGCGCGATCGCGGCTTCCCACTGGCCGCGATGGATGTTGTCGAAACCGGCGCGATAGACCTCGGAACAATAGGCGGCGTAGTGGATGCCAATGGCAAGCACGCCTGCGGTGAAGGCATCGAGCACGACGCCGAATTTCGGAAAGACGAAGTAGATGAAAAAAATCTGGATGAGCAGCGGTGTCGAACGGATCAGCTCGACCAGCACCGAAATCGTCCAGCCGGTTCGCGGCACGGCGATCCGCACCACCGCCAGCACCAGGCCGAGGGTCGCGGCGAGCACGAAGCCGATCAGCGTCGCCTCGACCGAAACGATTGCCGCCTGCGCCAGCACCGGCAGGATTTCGAGGGTGAAGCTCCAGTCCCAGATCATGCCGCCCTCCCCCGCGCCAGGCCGGCCGACGCGCGTCTTTCGAGCAGCCGCATGCCGATGGTGAGAACCAGCGACATGGCGAGATACATCAGGAGCACGAGCGTAAAGATCGGAATGGTCTTGAACGTATTCTGGTTCATCTGCTGCGCCTTGAAGGCGAGGTCAGAGAGCGTGATCAGCGAGACCAGCGAGGTCGATTTGAGGAGTTCGATGAAGAGGTTGCCCCAGGGCGGGATCATGGCGACGAAAGCCTGCGGCAGGATGATCCGGCGCAGCATCTGTGCTCGGGTCATATTCAATGCCGTGCATGCCTCCCACTGGCCGCGGGCGACCGACAGGATTGCGCCGCGTACCACCTCCGATCCGTAGGCGCCGACGTTCAGGCCGAGCGCCACGACGGCCACCAGAAACGCGTCGAACGTGACGCCGAATTGCGGCAGTACGAAAAACAGCCAGAACAGTTGCACCAGCGCCGAGGTGCCACGGAAGATCTCGACATAGATCGTGGCCAGCCATCGGAGCGGCGCCGGACCATAAAGCCGGGCGAGCGCGGCAAGCACGCCCATGATGACCGCGAGCAGGCTGCCAAGGATGGCGATCTGAACGGTCAACACCACGCCTTGCAGCAGGCCTGGCAGAAACAGGCTGTAGCTTGCCTGTGTCGCCAGAATACCGATGATGGCGAGCGCAGCCGCTAGCATCGCAACAAGCGTGCCGATACCCATCTGCTTCTCCAAAAAGGGGCGGCGCCTTCGCGCCGCCCAGCAGTTGGGACCTATTTGCCGGCGCAGAGCTCGGCGGTGGTCTTGTTCGGCAGGTAGTCCTTGCCGAAGCCGAGCGGCTCGACCAGGGCGATGTGCTCGGGCGAGCCGAGGAATTTCTTCAGCTCGGCGTTGAAGGCCTCCTGCAGATCGGTGTCTTCCTTGCGGAAGCCGAAGCCGCCATGGCCTTTCACCGACTTGCCGCCGACCTCGCCGAACGGTTTCGTCGATTCGACGCCGTCAGCCTTCTTGGCCATGTCGGCAATAGACAGGGCGGTCAGCGCGGCGGCGTCGGCGCGGCCCGACTGGACGGCGGCGACCAGGCTGGACTGGTCGGGCAACGAGACGACCTGCCCTGCCGCGACACCAGCATCCTTGGCAAACCCGCCCTCGACCGCGCCGGCCATCACGGCGAGCTTGAGGTCGGGATTGTCCTTGAAGCTCGAAAAGTCCTTCACCGCCTTCGGATTGCCCTTTGCTACCAGCAGGGCCTCGCCGATGCCGTAAGAAGGCTCGGAGTAGTTGATCTCGGCGCAGCGCTTGGGAGTGATGAACATGCCTGCGGCGATGATGTCGAAGCGGCCGGCCTTGAGACCCGGGATGAGCGAGCCGAATTCGGTCAGTACACCGTCGACCTGCGGGATGCCCATCTTGGCGAGCACCGCCTTGGCTACTTCCGGCGCCTCGCCGGTCAGCTTGCCGTCAGGCGTGGCGTAACCGAACGGCGCCTCGTTGGCGAAGCCGACACGGATGTATCCATCCTTCTTGGCCCGCTCGAGGGTGGTTTCCGCGTGTGCGGCCACGGACATGAGCGACGTGGCGGCGAGTGCAAGACATGCGGCCGCCTTAACGGCCATACGGCGCGATATCGATGATTTGAGCATGCTTTTCTCCCATTGAACAACTGATGAAGGGTTCCCGGGGCACGGCCTTCTTCGAGATCGACGCCCGCTTGCTAAGACGTATACAACTACCCTAGACATTACGCAAGGCGAGATGTAGAAACCTGAAAAATCCGACGATAATTCGAAAATCTAAGGCAAGCTGCTGTCGAGTTGTGCACAATTTGGGCACTTTTCCTATTGCGAGTTGGGCAACTGCATGGCCGGAAAGCAGGGTTTCCAGTGACGGGCGCAGGCGGCTTCAAAACATCCGCGCAAGCGGAATACGCGCGGTGCCTGCCGGCGAAGGCACGCATCAACAGCAGCAAGCATGAGGACGCCTGATGGACCGCAATCCCTTTTCCGAACCCGAAATCGCCGGTCGTCTCGCAAGGATCCGCACCGCACTGGCCGAGCGCGAACTCGACGCCGCGGTCTTCGCTTCGCCGGAGAACGTCTTTTACCTGACCGGGCTCGATCACTGGGGATATTTCGCGCCTCACCTGCTGATCGTCCCGCTCGAAGGCAAGCCCGTTTTGGTCACCCGCGCAATGGAAAGGGTGACCATCGAAAAACAGGTGAAGGCAGCGGATTTCCGCGGCCATTCCGACAGCGAAACGGCGGCCGATCTTGCCGCACGGGTGCTGGCGGAACTCGGCCTGTCCGGCAAGCGGATCGGCCTCGAATACTGGACGGCCGGCCTCAGCCACGGGCTTGCCGTGGCGCTTCAGGCACAGGCGGATGGCAGATGGAGCGACGTCTCCGGTCTGGTCGACAGGATACGGCGGGTGAAGAGCGCCGAGGAACAAGCCCTGATGCGGCGGGCAGCCAAGGTGACCGACGCCGCCGCCGGGGCCGCGATCGCGGCGATCTCGGACGGCGCCGCCGAACAGGAAGTCGCCGCTCACTGTGTTTCTGCGATGATCCGCGCCGGCGGCCATGCGCCGGGCTTCGGCCCGTTCATCCGCCCGGCCGCACGGCTTGGCGAGGAGCATACGACCTGGGGCGATGGCATCTATCGCAAGGGCGAGCTGGTCTTCGTCGAGCTGTCCGGCTGCATCTCGCGCTATCATGCGCCGCTCGGCCGGCTCGTCCGCATCGGCCACATCAGCGACGAAGACGCCGCGATGGCGCAAGTGACCGCCAAGGCGTTCGACGCTGTCGTCAAGGCGCTGCGGCCCGGGGCCAAAGCGCGCGATGTCTACGCCGCCTGGCAAGCCGTCGCCGACGAGGCCGGCCTTTCCCACTATCGCCGCCATCACTGCGGCTATCTGGTCGGCGCCGGCCAGCCGCCGTCGTGGACCGGCGGCAATTCGGTGACCGGGCTGCGGCACGATTCCGATCTCGATATCGAGACTGGTATGAGCTTCCACATCCTCTCGTGGCTGATGGGCACCGGTCGCGGCGATGACTTCGTCTCCAACACCGTGCTCTTGACCGATGCGGGCGCCGAAGTGCTGACCCGCACGCCGACCGGCGCGATCGTTCGATAGGCCGGCCCGTATGGCGCGCTACTCGGCATTCCAGATTTTTCGCAATGCGCTGTCCGGCCAGAAGAACTGGCAGCGCGCCTGGCGGGCGGCGGAGCCCAAACCGTCCTATGACGTGATTGTCATCGGCGGCGGCGGACACGGCCTCGCCACCGCTTTCTACCTCGCCGAGAACCACGGCATCCGCAATGTCGCCGTGCTCGAAAAAGGCTATATCGGCGGCGGCAATGTGGGCCGCAACACCACTGTCATCCGCTCCAACTACCTGCTCGACGGCAACACCCAGTTTTACGAATTCTCGATGAAGCTTTGGGAGGGCATGTCGAAGGCGCTGAACTTCAATGTCATGTTCTCGCAGCGCGGGCAGCTCGTCACGGCGCATTCGGCCGATCAGCTCGACAGCTTCAGTCACCGCGCCAACGTCATGCGGCTGAACGGCATCGATGCCGATATCCTCGGCCGCGACGAGGTGCGCCGATTGGTGCCCTATCTCGACTTCTCCGACACGGCTCGCTTTCCGATCCATGGCGCCATCTTCCAGGGCCGCGCCGGCACGGCACGACACGACGCCGTGGCCTGGGGCTATGCGCGCGCTGCCGACGGCCATGGCGTCGACATCGTCCAGAACTGCGAAGTGACCGGCTTTGTGCGCGACGGCGACAGGATCGTCGGCGTCGAAACGACGAAAGGCCGGATCGGTGCCGGCAAGATCGGCCTTGCGGTTGCCGGCCATACGTCCGTTCTCGGCGCCAAGGCAGGCCTCGATCTGCCCATCGAAAGCCACGTCCTGCAGGCCTTCGTCACCGAACCGCTGAAGCCGCTGGTCGACCATGTCGTCGCCTATGGCGCCGACCATTTCTACGTCAGCCAGTCGGACAAGGGTGGGCTGGTGTTCGGCGGCAATCTCGACGGCTACAATTCCTACGCCCAGCGCGGCAACCTCGGCGTCGTGCGCGAAGTGGCCGAGGCGGCGATCGCATTGATGCCGTGCATCTCGCGCATTCGCCTGCTGCGTCATTGGGGCGGCGTCATGGACATGACGCCCGATGCCAGCCCGATCATCTGCCCGACGCCGGTCGACGGCCTCTACCTCAACGGAGGCTGGTGCTATGGCGGCTTCAAGGCGACGCCGGCTTCCGGCTGGTGCTTTGCCCACACGATCGCGACCGGCAAGCCGCATCCCTTGATCGCGGCCTATGGGCTCGATCGTTTCCGCACCGGCCGCACGCTGGACGAGGCCGGCGCCGGCCCCTCGGCCTGGCTGCAATAGGAGCGCGAAGCAATGCTGCGCATCGAATGTCCCTGCTGCGGTCCGCGCGACCACAACGAGTTCCGCTATGGCGGCGACGCTTCCGTCAGGCGTCCGGCCCATGACGATCCCGATCCGGAGACCTGGTATGCCTATGTCTATGTTCGGAAAAACCCCGCCGGCCTGCACCGCGAGCTCTGGCAGCACGTGATCGGCTGCCGCCAGTGGCTCGTGGTCGAGCGCGACACGCGCGACCACATTATTTCCTCGGTCACATTCGCCAGGACATCGCGAGCATGAACGTCCAGGACAAGCGGCTGCCAGAGGGCGGCCGCATCGACCGCTCTGATCCCATTGAATTCAGCTTCGACGGCCGCAAGCTCGCCGGATATCGCGGGGATACGCTTGCCTCCGCGCTGCTCGCCAACGGCGTCACCCTGGTCGGGCGCAGCTTCAAATATCATCGCCCGCG
Organism: Mesorhizobium sp. M0587; assembly: GCF_040320945.1. Lineage (NCBI taxonomy): Bacteria > Pseudomonadati > Pseudomonadota > Alphaproteobacteria > Hyphomicrobiales > Phyllobacteriaceae > Mesorhizobium > Mesorhizobium sp. M0587. Next base: position 203,155 of record NZ_JAMYQP010000004.1, on the reverse strand, counting down.
CGGCATTCTTTCCGCCGGGCCGGAGGAGCCGAACGCGCTGGTCACGCTTGGGGCCGGCGGCAGGCGTGAGCCGAACCTGCCGGCGACGACGCTGGAACTGGGTGACGGCACGGTCGCGGAAAGCCAGAACCGCTGGCCGTCGCTCGCCTTCGATGTGCAAAGCATCAACGGGCTGTTTGCACCGTTCCTTTCGGCCGGCTTCTACTACAAGACCTTCATGGGCCCGACGCGGCGCGCCTGGATGTTTTACGAGCATTTCATCCGCAGAGCGGCCGGCCTGGGCAGAGCTGGAACCGAGCCGGATCCAGATCGCTACGAAATTCGGCACGCCTTCGCCGATGTGGCCATCATCGGCGGCGGTCCGGCGGGATTATCCGCGGCGCGCGCCGCCGCAGCGGCAGGGGCGCGGATCGCGCTCGTCGAGCAGGATTTCCTTTTCGGCGGCCAATTGTTGGCGGAGCGATCGGAGAGCACGGCAGCCGCGTGGTTGAACCGGACAGAAGCCGAGCTGAAGAGCTTCGAAACCGTCGCGCTGATGAAGCGGACCAGCGTCTTCGGCATCTATGACGGCAATGTCATTGGCCTGGTCGAACAACGCGTGCAAGCCAGCCCGCGGTCGGCCGGCGAAGCCCGGCAGACAGTCACCATGCTTCGCGCCCGCTCGATCATTTTCGCAACCGGCGCCATCGAGCGTCCAATCGTGTTTCGAAACAACGATCGGCCCGGCGTCATGCTCGCCTCTGCTGCCCGGATCTATCTCAACCGCTTCGCCGTTCTGCCGGGCAAAAGAGCCATCGTCGCCGCCACCAATGACGGTGCCTGGCGCACCGCCTTCGATCTTGCCGATGCTGGCGCCGAGGTGACCGTAGCGGACCTGCGTGCCGCCGCGCCCGCGGCACTTGTCGCCGAAGCCGCACGCCTCGGAGTCGCTGTGCGGGCCGGAACCCGCATTGTCGATTTGCACGGCAGCCATGTCGTCAAAAGCGCAACGCTGAGCGGACCGGACGGCCAGTTCGAGGCCACCTGCGATCTGGTCTGCGTATCCGGCGGCTGGTCGCCGACCGTGCACCTCACCTCGCATCTCGGCGTCAAGCCTCGATATCGCCAAGACATCGACGGCTTTGTGCCGGGCACGTTTCCAGCCGACCGGTTCGGCACCGGCGCGATGATGGGAATCTACGCGACCGCCGATGCCATCGAGAGCGGTCACCGCGCCGGCATCGAAGCGGCGGCCTTCTGCGGCAGGTCGGTGGCGGTGCCGGCTTCATCGAAGCTCGATCTGAGCGAGACCATCTCGGCTCCGCTGCGCGAAGTGCCGCCCGTCAAACATGGAAAGGCCTTCGTCGATTTCCAGATGGACGTGACGGCGAAGGACATCGAACTCGCCCACCGCGAAGGCTATGAATCGGTCGAGCACCTGAAGCGCTACACCACGCTCGGCATGGGCACGGACCAGGGCAAGACCAGCAATTTCCCCGCACTGTCCGCAATGGCCGCGCTGCGCGCTACAATGGTCCCCGAGACCGGCACCACGACATTTCGCCCGCCCTTCACGCCGGTCGCCATCGGTGCGCTTGCCGGACGCGCAACCGGCCGTCACTTCAAGCCGTTCCGTCGCACGCCGATGCATGATTGGCACCTGGCGAACGGCGCCGACCTGCTGGAGGTCGGGCTCTGGATGCGGCCCTGGTTCTACAGGCAGTCCGGGGCCGATGTGAACGAAGCCTATGTCGCCGAAATGCGCAATGTGCGCCAGGCCGCAGGCCTGATGGACATCTCCACGCTGGGCAAGATCGACGTCCAGGGCCCCGATGCGGCGACTTTCCTGGACCGCGTCTATGCCAACGGCTTTGCCAAATTGCCGATCGGACGCGCCCGCTACGGCGTCATGCTGCGCGACGACGGCATCGTCCTCGACGACGGCACCACGACGCGGCTGGCGGAAAAGCACTTCTTCATGACCACCTCGACCGCCAGGGCCGCCGAAATGCTGTCGCGGCTGGAATTCCTGCTCGACACCGCCTGGCCGGAATTGCGCGTGGCCGTCACCTCGGTGAGCGACGAATGGGCGGCGATGTCGGTCGCCGGGCCGAACAGCCGCGCCATCCTGGCGGCGGCATTGCCGTCGCTCGACGTATCCAACGAAGCGCTGCCACATATGGGGTTGCTCGAAAGCCAATGGAAAGGCCGCGCGCTACGCATCCTGCGCCTCAGCTATTCCGGTGAACGCGCCTATGAAATCTATGTCGGCGCGACTGCCGGCGCACAACTCTGGAGCCACTTGCTCGAAGCTGGCGGGCCGTTCGGCCTGAAGTCCTACGGCGTCGAGGCGCTTGGGGCGCTGCGCGTCGAGAAGGGCCATGTCGCAGGGCCTGAAATCGATGGGCGCACCACGCTCGACGATCTCGGCCTCGGCCGCATGGTCGGCAAGCGCAGCGGCTTCGTTGGAGATGTGCTGCGCCGCCGCCCTGCCCTTCTGGCACCTGACAGGCAGCGCCTGGTCGGACTGGAATGCATCGAGGACGAAAAGCGCCTGCGCGGCGGCGCCATCCTGTTCCTGCCGGGCGAGAAAGCATTCGGCCACGGCCGCGGGCGTATCACCTCCGTCACCTTCAGTCCCGAACGCGGTCACTATGTCGGGCTGGCGCTGCTTGCCGGCGATGTCGCGGCGGAAGGAAGCGAGGTCGTGGCCGTCTATCCGATGAAGGGTGAAACGGTGCGCGCCCGCATCGTCTCGCCGGTATTCCTCGATCCGCAAGAAGAGCGTCTGCATGGCTAGCTCGGATTTCAGCCTGTCCGTCGCCGATTGCCCGCTCATCCAGGTAGAGGGCTGGGACGTTACGCTGAGGCAATTCGAAGCGAGCCTCTCGGCGTCGCTCGGCACAAGACTTCCCGCTTCCGTCGGAGAGACGGTTCATCACAACGGCCTCCTCGTCATCCGCGTTGCGCCTCGCCGCCTGTGGCTGGTACTCGACGACGTTACGCAAGCGCCGTCGCTTGCCATCGATCCGGATCTCGGCTGCTCGGTTCCGCTCGGCGAAGGTCGCGTACGGTTCAGCCTGGCCGGGACCGACATAGCCGGAATTCTCTCAGCCTGTATCGCCGTCGACTGGCACGCGCCGACCGCCGCTCCAGGCCGCGCCGTGCTGACATCTCTCCACCATGTGCCGGTACTCTTCCTGCGTACCCGCGACACGGCATGCGATCTCGTCGTGCCGCGAAGCTTCGCCCGCAGCCTCTCCGATTGGATTGCCGGCGAATAAGGGCAGGCTGCTGCTTCAAGCGGTCGACGTTGACGGAACAGGAAACCATCACAAGTGCTGGAGACCGCGAGAAGACCCCAGCCCGGAAGCTTCGTTCCGGCCGACATCCGATCGATGGTATCTGGATGCGGCCGCTCCCGACGAAATTCGGTGCAGGTTCGCCGACCGTAGCTGGAGTGGCTGGAACTATAGTCAGCGACGATGGTTGTATCGTCACCAGGCTGGTCCTCCTCAAGCAAAACGAAAGGAACGATCATGCGCATGTCGATGGTATTCGCCGTCTGCTCTGGTTTGGCGCTGGCCTTGCCGGCTTTCGCGCAATCGACGGTTTCCCCTGCCGTGCCCACGCCCGACCAAAGCGCGCCCGGCCAAAGTGCACCCGATCAAAGTTTGACCGGCCAGAATTTCACCAACGTGGCGATCGTCGCGGTCGAAGATTTGCCTGCCGAGATCAAGGCGCAGGCGGATGCCGTGATCACCGAGACCAAGGCTGAGGACTTGCTTCGCCTGCAACATTCGATCGATGCTTCGCCGGAGGCAACATTGGCGCTGGCGGCGCACGGGCTCAACTCCTCGCAGGTCGTGGCCGCCAACATCGACGGCGATGGAACCTTGACGCTGATCATCCAGACGACAACTTGATCGGCAATCCGGGCGGCGAGCCTTCTGTCCGGATCCGCCGTGACGCAACAAAACGCAGGTGCCGCGGGAAGAGCCGTCATGACGGAAGCCGCCGTCCGCAACTTCACCATTAATTTCGGACCGCAGCATCCGTCGGCCCACGGGGTTCTCAGACTTGTGCTGGAACTCGACGGCGAGATCGTCGACCGCGCCGATCCGCATATCGGCTTGCTGCATCGCGGCACCGAAAAACTCATAGAATATAAGAATTATCTGCAGGCGCTGCCCTATTTCGACCGGCTCGACTATGTCGCGCCGATGAATCAGGAGCATGCGTTCTGCCTCGCCGCCGAGAAACTGCTCGAAATATCGGTGCCAAGGCGTGGGCAACTTATCCGTGTCCTGTTTTGCGAAATCGGCCGGCTTCTGTCGCATCTCCTCAACGTCACGACCCAGGCCATGGACATCGGCGCGCTGACCCCGCCGCTCTGGGGCTTCGCCGAGCGTGAGAAGCTGATGGTCTTCTACGAACGCGCCTCGGGCGCCCGCATGCATGCGAACTACTTCAGGATCGGTGGCGTGCACCAGGACCTCCCTGCCAAGCTTCTCGACGACATCTGGGACTTCTGCGACCCTTTCCTCCGGGCCTGCGACAATCTCGACAGCCTGCTCACCGAGAATCGGATTTTCAAGCAACGCAATGTCGATGTCGGAGCAATCGGGCTCGACGACGCCTGGGCCTGGGGCTTTTCCGGCGTGATGGTGCGCGGGTCCGGCGCATCGTGGGATCTGCGCAAGGCTCAGCCATATGAATGTTATCCGGAGATGGATTTCGACATTCCCGTCGGCAAGAACGGGGACTGCTACGATCGTTATCTCGTGCGTATGGAGGAGATGCGCCAATCTGTCCGGATCATGAGGCAGTGCCTGGAAAAGCTGCGGTCGCCGGAAGGCCAAGGACCGGTGGCGATCCCCAACCGCAAGATCACGCCGCCGCCACGCGCCACTATGAAGCGGTCGATGGAAGCCACGATCCAGCATTTCAAGCTTTACACCGAGGGGCATCGTGTACCGGCCGGAGAAGTCTACGCCGCCGTCGAAGCGCCGAAGGGCGAATTCGGCGTCTATCTGGTTTCGAACGGGAGCAATACTCCCTATCGGTGCAAGATACGCGCGCCTTCCTTTGCCCATCTGCAGGCGATGGATTTTCTGTCCCGAGGGCACATGATCGCCGACGTTGCCGCGATCATTGGATCACTCGACATCGTGTTTGGCGAGATCGACCGCTGAGTCGACGCGAGGAGTTTGACACATGCGACACAACTGGCAGAAACAGCGCGAATTCCTGGAGCGTCACTTTGACCTTGTCATCGCGTTGGGCCTGCTTGCGGGTTTGGCGGCGTTGGCAGGAATGGGCTACACGCCTTAGCCCATTCCAGGAAAGCCGCGAAACGGGTTCCGCCTGCCGGAACAAAGAGATAGAAGGGTTCTGCGTTGCCGCGGAACGATGAACCGTCCTGCCAACGATGAACCGTCCTGCCCCCGTCCCGCTTTCATGCACTCCTTCGTGTAGGAAGATCGTACACGCTCTTGCCTGTTGCGTGGCGCGCCGCACGGTCTGGTGACGACGGGATCCGGCACCACCGCCTCGCCGCAATCGACCGCGCACCACATGCGAAATCGCGATGGCGCCACTGTCGCGATCCTAATCCGCTCATTGTCCGATCAAGGTCAATCCAAACAGAATGGCCAGCCACAGGGCCGCGGTCGCCGCGGCGAGGCGCGGCAGGACGCCATCCGCGGCCAGTTGCATGAACAGAAGGGCGATGATCCCGGCCTTGCCCCCGGCGATCACAAGATTGAGCACCGAATTCAATCCGCCAAGAGGGAAGAAGCTGGAGCCGACCGTCAGCACCAGCAGACCCAGGAGCCCGAGATAGGCGAACGTAAGTTTGCGAAATTCGCTCATCGGTTGATCAGATAGAGAACGGGAAACAGGAAGACCCAGACGATGTCGACGAAGTGCCAGTAAAGGCCGATGGCGTGCACGCGACGAAGGCGGCTGGCTTCGTTAGCACGCGTCCACAACATCAGCATGCCGGCAATGACGACGATGCCACCAATGAGATGCAGTGCATGCAGCGAGGTCATCGCGAAATAAAGCCCGAAGAAGAATTCGGCATGCACCCGATCCGGCCCGTCATAGGTGAAAGGCGCGCCAAGCACCGGTGCGATGCCTTCGCGGAACTCCATCGTGTATTCCGCTGTCTTGATGCCGAGGAAACCAAGGCCAAGCAGCACCGTTGCAGCAAGCGACCAGAGCGCGGCGCGCCAGCGGCCGGCACTGGCGTAGAGATGCGCGAGCGGCATGGCGAAGCTGGATGTGATCAGCACGACCGTATTGAGCGTGCCGAGCGGCAACGACAGACGTTGCGATGCGGCGGCAAAGGCAGCGCCATAGCTGATCCTTGCCATGAAAAACACCAGCAGGATCGCGCCGAACAGCATCGCCTCGGAGCCGACGAAGATCCACATCGCGAACGCATCGGCTCGCCGCTCGCGGGCCGGCGTATCGAAGGCAACGCTTTCGTTCGACGCGCTCATCGAGCCTCCTCCTTGTGCGGACTGAACTTCTCGTGCCGCAGCCCCTTCATCGGATAATCATAGGCCGGCCGGCTGACCTTCGGCGTCGTTTCGAAATTGTGCGGCGGCGGCGGTGAGGCCGTCTGCCATTCGAGCCCTGTGGCGCCCCATGGATTGGCCGGCGCTCGTGCGCCACGAAACATCGACCAGCCGAGATAGAGCAGCGGCATCAGGTATCCGATCGCCAGCACAACGGCGCCGGCAGACGACAGGACATGCCAGAACTGAAACTCCGGCGGATAGGTATGATAACGCCGCGGCATGCCGAGGTAGCCGAGCACGAATTGCGGAAAAAACGTCAGGTTGAAGCCCAGAAACGTGACGGTCGCGGCAATGCGCCCCCAGGTTTCGGAATAGAGCCGTCCGGTCAGCTTCGGCCACCAGAAATGCAGTCCGGCCATGTAAGCCGTCACCATGCCGCCGACCATTATGTAGTGGAAATGCGCAACGACGAAGTAGGTGTCGTGGACATGAACGTCGATGGCGAGCGCCGCGAGGAACAGACCCGCCAGCCCGCCGAACGTGAACAACGCCAGAAAAAACAGCGCGTAGAGCATTGGCGTCTCGAAAGAGATCTCGCCCTTGCGCAGCGTCAGGCTCCAATTGAACACCTTGATCGCCGAGGGAATGGCGACGCAGAACGACAGGAACGAGAACAGCACGCCCGCATAGGCCGACTGGCCCGACACGAACATGTGGTGGCCCCATACGAGGAAGCCGAACACAGCAATCGCCATCGAGGACAGCGCGACGGCCTTGTAGCCGAACAGCGGCCGTCGGCTGAAACAGGGCAGCACTTCCGAGACCACCCCCATGCCCGGCAGGATCATGATGTAGACGGCCGGATGCGAGTAGAACCAGAACAGATGCTGGAACAGCAGCGGGTCGCCGCCAAGCGCCGGATTGAAGATGCCGATGCCGAACACCCTTTCCAGCACGATCAGGATCAGCGACGCGGCGAGCACCGGCGTTGCCAGCACCATCACCAGGGCGGTCGCGTACATCGTCCAGACGAAGATCGGCAGACGGAACCATGTCAGTCCCGGCGCCCGCAGCGTGTGAACGGTGACGATGAAATTGATGCCGGTCATGATCGTCGAAAAGCCGACGATAAAGACGCCCAGTGCGGCCATCGAGACGAAGCCGTTGGCATAGAGCGTGGAGAGCGGCGTATAGAAGGTCCAGCCTGTATCGACGCCCCCGGCGAGCACCGAGAACAAGGCAAACATGCTGCCCAGCATGAACACATACCAACTCGCGAGATTGAGGCGCGGAAAGGCGAGATCGCGCGCGCCGACCATCAGCGGCAAAAGGAAATTGCCGAGCGTTGCCGGGATCGACGGCACCAGGAAAAACCAGATCATGATGATGCCGTGCAGCGAAAACAGCCGGTTGTAGCTGTCGTCGGAGACGAGATCGCCGGAAGGTGTGGCTAGCTCCACGCGCATCAGCACGGCAAACGCGCCGCCAAGAAAGAAGAAGGCGGTGAGCGAGGCCAGGTAAAGCCATGCGATGCGCTTGTGGTCGGTGGTCAGCAGCCACGCGGCGGGACCGGCGCCTTCGCTCAGATAACCCGGAGGACTCAGCGCCTCGGTGCTCATTGGTTTGCCTCGCCTGTCGCCGGTGCCGAAAGCGATTTGAGATAGGCGAGCAGCATCTGCATCTCTCCTTCATCGACAAGGCCATCGAAGCTCGGCATCACCGGCTCGTAGCCGGCGGCGATTTCCTTTTTCGGATTGAGGATGGAATCGCGCAGATAGCGCTCGTCCGCGATGACCGTCTGCCGGTTGTTCAGCGGCACCGGCCGTCCAAATATCCCGGCAAGATCCGGCGCCCTCACCTTGCTCGAATTGCCATGGCAGCCGGAGCAGCCAAGGGCGCGAAACAGCCTCTCCCCGTCTGCCGCGAGCGTTTCGGCGTGATCCTGGTTGCCAAGCCACGCCGCATAGGCTTCGGGCGGCATCGCCGTCACCCAGCCGCCCATCTCCGAATGCTGGGTGCCGCAATATTGCGTGCAGAACAGATGGAAACGTCCGGGCTCTTCAGCGATGAACCAGACATGTGTCGTGCGTCCAGGCACGACGTCCTGCTTGACCCGGAAGGCCGGCACGAAAAAGGAGTGGATGACATCCTGCGATGCCAGTGACACGATCACGGCCTTGCCGACAGGGATATGCAGTTCGTTGATCTCGCGCTGGCCGCCTGGATGGCGGAATTCCCACATCCACTGCTTCCCGAGGCCGGCGATTTCGAGCGCGTCCAACGGCGGATGCTCGCGATGCAGGAAGAGCACTACGCCCCATCCGAAAATGACGAAAGCGATCAGTATGCTTGCAACCGTCCAGGTCAGTTCCAACGGCAGGCTTCGTCCTCGCTCTCCCGTGCGGTCGGCTTTGGAGCCGGCTCGGTATTTGACCGCATAGAAAACGACCAGCCCGGCCAGGAAGGCGCCCAACGCTATCGCAAAAGCAAGCAAGGTGTAGAACAGCGTGTCGATGCTGCCGGCTATCGAAGAGGCTTCGGGCGGCGTGAAGGGAATGCCGAAATTCAAATCCGCCTCCGCCGCGTCAACATGAACAGGGTTGCCCCAAGCGCCAGAAGTGTCGCTACGCCCGCCGTCTTCACGACAGCCTCTATTGCCGAGGTGTATCGGCCCTTCGACGTGTCGAAACCGGAGCAGAGCAGGAAGACATGGTCGGCGATGGACCCCAGCCGGCCGGCGGATGCCTCGATCAGCGCAAGCTTGAGATCGCGCGGCTCAAAGGTCAGCGCCGGCAGCACCTGTGCGATCCGCCCCTGCGGTGTCAGCGCGATGACGGCGATCGGATGGACGAATTGGGCGATGCGGTCGCGCCGGTCGAAGGTGATGCCAGCCTCTGCTGCGAGAGCGGCCCCCGCCCCGCCGGCACCGGTCAGAAAGCGCCAGGCCGACAGCCCGTCCTGACCCGCCGACTGCGCGATTTCGGCTCTGGCTATTCTTGCGTCCTGTGACGTTTCGGAAGGATCTATCGAGACGAAAAGCGCTCGGTAGCTCTGCGGGTCGAGGCCGGTTTTATTCAGATCGGATGCCACCGCCTGCTGCGTCACGCCGCAGAGATTCGGGCATTTGTCATAGCCGAAGATCACCAGCGCCGGGCGCCCGCCGAGAATGCCGGACAGTGTCATCTGGCCACCGGAAACATCCTGAAGAACGGTATCGAGGCCAAGTTGCGCACCGATCTGCGGGTCGAAAGACGGCCGCTCCGTCGCATCGAGGCGGATTGGAGCGAGCAGGAAAGCCATGACGACGAACCACCGTGTCATGGCCCCGCTCCATTGATCGGCGAGGCAGTGCCCAGGTGACGCGCAGGATCGGCTGGCGATGTTCCACCAACCGCGGCAGGACAGTTTCGGGCTTGCGAAACCCTTGGAACCTGGCCTTCGAGCAAGGCGCAATCCTGAGCGGCCGAACCAGCTTGCCGTCCCCAGTCCGGCAGTCCCTGAACAGCGATCAGCTTCATTGCATCTTCGATTGGAATGCGTGCAATACCGGCACTGCGGTCGACCCAGGCAAGCCTGCCGAGTTCCTTGTCTTCCAGCGTACGGAATGCCGCGAGGTCAGGTCCCGGGGAGCGCTGCAATGCGGGATTTGCTTCACTGCCCTTCGTCCGGGCCTCCATCAGCGGCCAGTATGGCGTCGTGTTGAAAAGCAGCTTCAGCGCTATCGCTACCAGCGCCACAAAGATGAGCAGGCCGAGGCCGAAAAGCACGATCGCCCGTGGCCGGACATCACCGGTTTCAGGATGCAGGGCCTTAGCCACAGGCGTGCCTCCCATGCCAAAGCCAAATGCGATCCGGCCGTGCAAGCGCATGGAAGAACCCCACGCACCACACGCCGCCCGCCCCCGCCATCGCTGCCAGATCCGGCCAGGACAGTTGCGCGCCGGCGGAGGATAGTGACGGGCGCACGCGCCAGACGACATCGGCGAAATGTCCCGCCAGCACAATCGCTCCGAGCCCCAGCAAACCGCGATGGCTACGCTTAACCGGACGGCTGAGGCCGGCAAAAGGCACTGCGAATTGCAGCGCTATGATAAACCAAAGCAGAGCCTGCCAGCCATCCTGGCCGCGGACTATGTACCAGTGGATTTCTTCCGGCAGGTCACCAGCCCAGACGACCAGCCACTGCATGAAGGAAAGGTAGGTCCATAACAGAACGAAGCCGAACAGCATGTTGGCGAGGTCTTCGCCAAGCGCTACATCCTCCTCGCCACCGGGCATTGTCTCGATCGCGCGGCTTGCCGCCATCATCGTCAAGGACAGTGCGCACGCACCGACGACCTCTGCCGCGGCTTCGATCATTGCATAGATGGTCGAGGTGAACTCCGGCTCGATCGACAGCATCCAATCGATGGCAAACGCCGTTATCGCAAGGCCGTGGGCGACGAGCCCGATAGCATATCCTCTGCCGCTCCTGGGTCCACGCCGGTCGGGCGCGGTCCAGGTGATCGTCAGCCAGCCCAGCACCAGCCAGACCAGCGCGCAGGCGACGAAGCGTGCGATAAGGAACGGCACGTTGAGGTAGGCGAGTTTTTGTCGCACCGCCTCCGGCAAGGTGGCCTGGTCCACTGCCGCCCACGGGAACACCAGATCGGGCCGCGCCAGGACGGGCAGGAGCAACAGCAATGCCAGCGGCAAGGTCGCCACGATGGCGCGCAAGGGCGGGCGCAGCGCATCGCCCCAGCGCCCGCCGGTCAGTCCGTGCACCATCAGGATCGTCATCGCCCCAAGCGGCAATCCGAGCAGGAACAGCGCTGCCGTCAGCCAGCCGGCCAGCGTGGTGCGTGGATCGAGGAACAGGCCGGCGCCGCACAGCGCAAGCCCTGCGGCGGCCACGACAGCCGCAAGGGCGGAATACCCATCGGGCCATGCTGGACCCCTCATCGCGCGGGCTCCGCGTCGAGCTTGCTGCGCAGATCTTCCGGCAATGCGCCGGCTGGTGCGTAGCGCGAATATTGCAGTGCCCTGATATAGGCGACGATCGCCCAGCGATCGGCCGACGGCACGCGCGCGGCATAGGAATACATGGCACCATAGCCATTGCTGATGACATCGTAGAAATGCCGGTCCGGCGCATTGCGCAGCGCGTCCTGATGGTAGCTCGGCGGCGCGGGGAAGCCGCGCTGAACCACCATGCCGTGGCCGTCGCCGGTGCGGCCATGGCAAGGCGAGCAGAAGATGTCGAAGCGCTGCTGTCCGCGTCGCAGCAGAGTCATTGTAACCGGATACGGAAATCTGTTCGGCACCGCCGCAAGGTCGGCATCGTGCGTCACGGTGCCTTCGACCGGTGCCCTCGCCGACATGCCGTCGGCGAACTGTTTGCTGCCTTCAAGCGGATCGTAGCGCGGCTGGTCCGCCATATCCTGCTTGCAGCCCGCGATCAGCGGGAGAACGAGCAGCAGGAGCTTCCACGCCGTCATGCTTCCACCTCCTCGACCGTCTCGGCGCCAAGTCGTGTCAATTGGCGCTTGGTGACGCCCTTGCGGTACTTCGGGTCGGCCGCTTCGACGAGCAGATAGAACTTGCCGCCCCGAGCGTAGGTGAAGGTCGCGGCATTGAAGACCGGATGGTAATATTGCGGCAAACCGTTTGCCCAGAGCATGCCGAAGAAGCCCGCCAGGGCCGCGCCGAGAATGCCCGCCTCGAAGGCGATCACCAGGAAAGGCGTCCAGGAATGCAGCGGCCGGCCGCCGACATTGAGCGGATAGTCGATCTCGACCGAATAGAGGATCAGCGCGTAGACGAGCACGGCGCCGGCAGCGCCGCCCGACAGCACGGCCCGTGGCAGGCGCGTCTTTCGCATGCCGAGACTATCGGCAAGGCCGCGCACCTCGAACGGCGAGAACGCGTCCATGCGCCGGTAGCCCTTGTCGCGCATCGCACTAACCGCCTGCGTCAGCGCGTCCGGATCGGCGAACGCCGCTATGATGCCGTAGAGGCTCATGCCGCGCCGCCCTTCTCCTCGGCCAGTTCCTCGACCTCGAAGATGGTGATTGCCGGCAGGATGCGGATGAACAGGAAGACGAGCGCGAAGAAGGTGCCGATCGAGCCGAACAGGATCCCGAAATCGAGCCAGGTCAGCGATTGTTCGCCCCACGAGGACGGCAGGTAGTCGCGGCTCGGCCCCGTCACCACGATGACATAGCGTTCCAGCCACATGCCGATGTTGATGACCAGCGCGATCGAGAACAGCAGCGGCATGTTGAGCCGGACGCGGCGCAGCCAAAGCAGCTGCAGCACGACGCAATTGCACAGGAGCATGGTCCAGAACAGCGGCGCATAGGGCCCGACGGCGCGCTCGGCCATCATGGCGCGCTCGTAGGGCTGCCCCGAATACCAGGCGAAGAACGCTTCCGACGTATAGCCGTAGGCGACGATCATGCCGGCCGCGATCATCAGCTTGGCGGCGTTGTCCATGTGGCGCAGCGTGATCAGATCTTCGACCGCGAAGGCCCAGCGCAAGGGAATGGCAATGGTCAGCACCATCGCGAAGCCGGAAAACAGCGCGCCGGCGACAAAGTAAGGCGGGAAGATCGTCGAATGATAGCCCGGAGTGATGGCAAAGGTGAAGTCGAGCGCGACGATCGAATGCACCGAGACGACGAGCGGCGTCGCCAGCGCGGCCATCAGGAAATAGACGGTCTGGTAGCGCGCCCAATGGAAGGCCGAGCCGCACCAGCCAAGCGCCAGGATACCGTAGAAGAGCTGCGCGAAGCGTGACTTGGCACGGTCGCGCAGCACCCCGAGGTCCGGCAGCAGGCCCATGTACCAAAACAGCAGCGAGACGGTGGCGTATGTGGAAATTGCGGCGAAATCCCAGACCAGCGGACTGCGCCATTGCGGCCAGTGCATATGGGTGTTGGGCAGCGGCAGCAGCCAATAGAAAAACCACGGCCGGCCGAGATGCAGGATCGGGTAGAGCCCGGCCATCGCCACGGCAAACAGCGTCATCGCCTCGGCGAAACGGTTGATCGAGGCGCGCCAGGGCTGGCGCAGAAGCAGCAGCACTGCCGAGATCAAGGTGCCGGCATGACCAATCCCGATCCACCACACGAAGTTGGAGATCATCGTGCCCCAGACGACGGGAATGTCGATGCCGATGGCGCCGATACCGACCGAAATCAGGTAGGTGATGGAATAAAGGAACAACAGCACGAAGGCAAAGCAGACGAAGAACGCAACCCAGAACAGGCGGGGCAACTTTCCGTCCAGCACGACCGCGCTGATGCGGCCGCTGATTTCCGGGAAATCGTGCCGTCCGCGCAGCACCGGCAGGCGCGGTGGGGCCTTTTTGGCCCTGATGCCGGCAGCGTCAGCCATTGGCGGCCTCCGCCCTCGATTTCCCGGCAATCCGGTCGTTCGGGTTGGTGATCTTGCCGAGATAAGTGGTGCGCGGCCGCGTATTCAGCTCTTCGAGCAGCGCATAATTGTGCGGCGCCGCTTTCTCGCGCGCAACGCCTGAACCCTTCTTGTTGAGATCACCGAAAACGATCGCCTGCGTCGGGCATGCCTGCTGGCAGGCGGTCACCACCTCGCCATCGGCGATCTCGCGGTTCTCGATCTGCGCTCGGATGCGCTTCTCCGAAATGCGCTGGACGCAATAGGTGCATTTTTCCATGACGCCGCGCGACCGCACGGTGACATCCGGATTACGCGCCGCCTGTTGCGGTCCCGCGCTCTGCTTGTCGAACTCCTGATAGCCGAAGAAATTGAACCGCCGCACCTTGTAGGGGCAGTTCTGCGAACAATAGCGCGTGCCGATGCAGCGATTATAGACCTGCGCGTTCAGCCCGTCATGCGTATGGGTGGTCGCGTTGACCGGACAGACCACTTCGCATGGCGCCTTCTCGCAATGCATGCACGGCACGGGTTGGAAGAAGATATCGGGATCGTCGATGGCGCCGGCATAGTAGCGATCGATGCGCAGCCAGTGCATTTCATGGCCGCGTGCCGCTTCGTCCGGACCGACGGTCGCGATGTTGTTTTCGGCCTGGCAAGCCGATACGCAAGCCATGCAGCCGATACAGGCCGACTGATCGATCGCCATGCCCCAGGCTTCCTGGTCATAGCTCCAATCCGGATAGAGAGATTCGGTCGGCTCGGTCGGCGCGCCGTCGCGCACGAAATGTGGATCGTGCCTGAAGGCATCGAGCGTAGCATGGCGGATGATCGCCCTGCCCTCCATCGCCTGGTGGTGCTGGGTGGTAGCCACGCGCGCCGAGCCGTCGCGCACGGTCAGCACCAGACCATCGGCGAACCAGGCCGCATCAGCGGTCCGCAGGGCAAAGGCGTCGTACCCTTCGGCCATGGTGGCGACCGAACCGATCTTGCGCCCAAAACCCAGCGACAGCGTCACGGTATTGTCCGGCTGGCCAGGCGTGATCCAGACCGGCGCGTCCAAATCCCTGCCGTTTCGCGCCAGGTTGACCACGCGCCCGTTCCCAAGCCCCAGGCGCTGCGCGGTGGCAGGCGAGATCAACGCCACATTACCCCAGACCAGCTTGCTCAGCGGGCGCGGCAGTTCTTGCAGCCACGAAGAGTTGGCGTAGCGGCCGTCGCGCAGCCAGGGATCGGCGACGAAGCGAACCTCCAGCGGGCCGTCGGCGGAGACACGCCGCGCACCCGCGCCGATATCCGCCGCCATGCCGACGGCGACGGGGCGCGCGGTGCTGTTCGGCACGACACCGTCGCGCAGCGCCTTGCGCCAGGCCGGCTCATCCATGGCCGCCCATGTCCGGCGCACCAGTGCCTGCATATCGGCGTTGAATTCACCACCGAGCGCGGCAAGCAGTTGGTGCAGGCTCTTGCCGCCGAACAACGGCTCCACAAGTGGCTGCACGATCGAGGCGGTGCCGTCATAGGCGCGGATATCGCTCCAGCCTTCCAGTTCGTGCGCGGCGGGAATGTGCCACCGCGCCAGGAATGCCGTCTCGTCGCGGTAGAGTCCCCAGTGGACGAGAAGCTTGAGGTCCGAAAAGGCCTTGCGCACGTCGATATCCGACGGAGCCGTATGCAAGGGATTGGAACCGAGCACCACGACCGTGTCGACCAAGCGGCCAGCGATCGCCTGGCAGAGCGAGGCAAGGTCGCCGTCGGTCCCCAAGGCGTCGGGCGGCTCAATGAATTCCAGCGTGTTGCCGATGGCATCGAGCCTGGCATTCATAGCAAAGGCCAGGGCATGGACGAATTCCGTCTGGTGCGCGCCGGGCACCACCAGTGCATTGCGGCCGGCCCCGCGCAGATCCTCGACAAGTGCGCTGGCCCATGCCGGCTCGGCCTCGTGATTGTCGCCCTCGAGAGCCGCTTTGATTGCAGCCGCGATGCTTTCGACAGCGCTTGGCCTGACTGCGCGGCGATGATCGGCCGCGGCACCGGTGATCGTAGGCGTCGATTCGATGACGTAGAGGCGGCTCATCGTGTCCGTCGCCTTGCGTACGCGCCGCCGGTCCGCAAACTGTCGAGCATAGGCCAGGCGCCCCGGACCATCGCCGAGAAAATCGGCGTCAAGGCTGACGATCACATCGGCGCGGTCGAAATGGTAGATCGGCGCCAGCGCTCTGCCGAACAGTTTCGCCGTCGCCTGTTCTCCGGAACCGGCCGCAAGCGGATCGTGCCGAAAGACGCGAAGTCTGGGATAGCGCGCCTTGAGCGCGTTGATCTGGGCTTTGGCTGTCGGTGATGTCGTCGCCTCGACCAGCAGCGCCAGGCCTTGCCCGCCAGACGCGATCGACCCGCCGGCCAGGCCAGCGATCTCCTTCAGAAAATCGCCATAACTCGCCGGCTCGCCCTGCTTGAGCGGCGCGCGGGATCGTTCGGGATCGAACAGCGACAGCACCGCGGCCTGCATGACGGCATCGGTCGCGCCGCGCGATGCCGGATGATCAGGGTTACCCTCGATCTTGGTCGGCCTGCCCTCATGGCTCTCGACAACCGCGCCGATGCCGTAGCCGTCACTGGCGAGAGCCGTTGCGTAATAAAGTGGTTTGCCGGGAATGATGTTCTCCGGCTGGTGCACGTAAGGCACGATGCGTTCGGCCTCGCTGCAGGCGGTCAAACCAGCCAGCGACAGCGACGCGCCCATCAGTTTCAACAAAGTGCGCCGGTCCAGACTGAGTGGCAGGCGTTCGGCGGTCGCTGGAAACTCCGCCTCCACGAAACGCCGGAACTCCGCCGTGTCGGCCAGTTCGTCCAGGCCGCGCCATGGCTCACGGCCCGCCGCGGCGAGCCTCAGCGCCGCAAGATCCGGCTGTCTGTCAGCGATGGCAGACATAGCAGTCCGTCATCGTCTTGGGATGGATATCGAGGATGCTGATGAGCGAGCGCCTGATCTGTTCGATGTCTTGCGGCGGCTTCCAATGCAGCAGGAAAACATCTTGCGGCGGGCGAAGATTCGGACCCGGATCGCGATGACAGCCCAGGCACCATTCCATCGACAGCGAATGCGCCCGTTGCATCAGCGGCATATCGTCGACATCGCCGTGACAGGTCTCGCATGCGACACCTTTGGCGATGTGAATCGAATGGTTGAAATAGACGAAATCCGGCACGGAATTCACCCGCTGCCATTGCAGCGGCCGTCCCGAGGCAAGGCTTGCGCGCACCGGTGCCAGCATTTCCGCATTGGTGAAGAGCTGCGAATGGCAGGTCATGCAGACCTCGGTCGCGGGCAGCCCCGCCGAGGCCGACGTTTCGACGCCGTTGTGGCAGTAGCGACAGTCGAGGCCGATGTCGCCGACATGGTGCTTGTGGCTGAAGGGGACAGGCTGCGCCATTGGATGGCGGGCACCCGTGACGAAGTCCGATCGCAATATCGCAGTGCCTGCCACGGCCGCAAAGATCGCCATGAAACATGCGCCCCATAGAACAAGGCGCGAAATGCCGTTGGCGCTTTTTGAAAAGACCTGCGGCATCTCTCGCCGGGTTTTCGTTTGAAGCAAGTCCTCGTTGAGGAGAGGTAACGGCGGTTTTGCAGGGAAGGTTCCGAGCCCAGCGGCATAGATCACAGAATGGTGAGCCGCGCCGGTTTCTTCAGATCCGCCCCAGCGGCAACTATCGATGCGGCCACGCGTTCGGGGACATAGAGCTTTTATTGCCGCTGGAGGTGCATCGTGACCGATCACGCCGCAGGTTTTCATTCGCAACAACCGGGTTTCCGCCGCCGATCAGGTGTTACATTCTGGTGGAGAATGTTCGTCGGCGCGCTGCTGGTCGTCCTTGGCTTGCTGATCGGCGCCGGCGGCGCGTGGCTCATCGCGCTGGGCGGATCCTGGTATTATTTGCCAGCTGGCATCGGCTTGCTGGCAGCAGGCGCGTTGCTGCTTTCCCGCAATGTCGCCGGAGTATGGCTTTACGCCTTGACCTGGATGGCCACATTGATCTGGGCCTGGTGGGAGGTGGGGGCCGACGGTTGGGCTCTGATGCCACGCGTGCTGGCGCCGACGGTCATCCTGATCTTCGTCCTGCTGACCTTGCCCGGCTTCGGCAACGACGCCGCCCGGCTCACCGGCTATGCCGCGCAGGCAGCGGCCTCGATCGTCCTGTTCGCAGTCGCCGGTGCGGTCGGGCTTCCTCAAATCGCACCTTGGGCGCGCTCGCAGGGGGCTGCGCCGCCGGCGGCCGTCCAGCCCGGCGCCGTGTCGGCGCCAGCCTCGGCCGACACGTCGATCCACAAGGCCGGGGAGGATTGGCCGCTTTATGGTGGATCCGAACTGGCGACACGCTATTCACCGCTCAACCAGATCACGGCCGGCAATGTGACGATGCTGACGCCGGCTTGGCACGCCCACACCGGCGACATGCCCGACAAGGCGGCCGCCGACAAATATTCGCCGGAAAACACACCATTGGAAATTGGCGGCCACCTCTACGCCTGCTCGGCCAAGAACATCGTCATCGCGCTCGACGCTGTCACCGGCAAGGAAGAATGGCGCTACGATCCGAAGGTGGCCGACAATGCCATTCCGTATGGAGCGACGTGCCGTGGTGTCGCCTATTACCAGCTCCCGGGCGCCAATGCCGACCAGCCTTGCGCGACCCGGATCCTGGAAGGCACGCTCGATGCCAGGCTGATCGCCGTCGATGCCAGGACGGGCAAGCTCTGCCCAGGCTTCGGCCAGCAGGGCGCGATCGATCTGACCGAGGGTATCGGCAAAACCGTGCCCGGTTGGTATTCGGTCACCGCGCCGCCAGTCATCGTGCGCGGCATCGCCGTGGTTGGCGCACAGGTCAAGGACGGCCAGGCGGAGAATGCCCCCTCGGGCGTGGTGCGGGGTTATGATGCAGCGACAGGCAAGCTTGTCTGGGCCTGGGATATGGGCCATCCCGACCGCACCGGCGCGCCACCCCCTGGCGAAACCTACACACGCGGCACACCAAACATGTGGACAGTCGCCGCCGCCGACCCCGAACTCGGCTATGTCTACTTGCCGCTCGGCAACGCAGCCGTCGACTATTACGGCGTGGATCGCAAGGATTTCGAAGATCAATACAACTCCTCGATCGTTGCCATTGACGTCACGACAGGCAAGCCGGCCTGGCATTTTCAGACCGTTCATCACGATCTTTGGGATTACGACCTTGGTTCGCAGCCGACGCTCGTCGATTTCCCGGCAGCGACCGGAAACGTCCCCGCAATCATCGTTCCGAGCAAGCAGGGGCAGATCTACGTATTGGATCGCAAGACGGGAAAGCCGCTATTCCCGGTCGAGGAGCGCCAGGTCCCTTCGGGCGGCGTGGAACCCGACAGATTGTCGAAGACGCAACCCTATTCCAGCTATGCCCACCTCAATCAGCCCGTTCTGACCGAGAAGGACATGTGGGGCATGAGCCCGCTCGACCAGCTGATATGCCGGATCCAGTTCCACCGGGCATCCTACCAGGGTGAATACACACCGCCGACCGTCGACAAACCCTTCATCGAATATCCCGGCTACAATGGCGGCTCGGATTGGGGCAGCATCGCCGTCGACGCAAAGAACGGCATTCTCGTCGCCAACTACAACGACATGCCCAACTACGACCAGCTCATCCCGCGCGACGAGGCAGACCACATGGGCTTCAGGTCGATCGATGAAGGAGGCGGTTCCAAGGATGCCAGGGACAAGGGTGACCCCCAGAAAGGCTCGCCTTATGCGATCGGCGTCAATGCCGGCTGGCGGCTGTCGACCGGCCTGCTGTGTTCGCAGCCACCCTACGGCCACATCCGCGCTATCGACCTCAAGTCCGGCAAGACGCTGTGGGACAAGCCGCTTGGCAGCGCGGTGAAGAACGGGCCTTTCGGCATCCCGTCATTGCTGCCGATCGACATCGGCACACCGAATAATGGCGGGCCGCTGGTGACCGCGGGCGGGCTGATTTTCATCGCGGCCGCCACGGACGATAAATTCCGCGCGATCGACATCAAGACCGGCAAGGTGGTTTGGGAAACGGACCTGCCGGCCGGCGGCCAGACCAACCCCATGACCTATGAAGCAGGCGGGCGACAATATGTCGTGATCGCGCCCGGCGGCCATCATTTCATGGAAACGAAGATCGGCGACGACATCATCGCTTACGCGCTGCCGAAAAGCTGATGTCGCGATGGCGCGCCAGGCCTCCATCCTGATCTTCGGCGCGGTCCGATCGGCGTAACGGCGGCGCTTGAACTGCGCGGGTGGCATCCCGCATCCTTTCGGGTGATCGGCCATCCGCCAATGCTTCAAGGCCATTTCTCGAGCGTGTCGCCCGATTGAAGGAATGACGCTGGCGGCCATAAACTTTTTGGCCGGATATGCGTTGTTCGTGCTCCACGTCGAGGAGACAGACATGCAGATGAAATCGGAAACAGCCGCCGAGGCCGCGAAGCAACGTCATATCCAGCGCAAGGTCGACGCCAAGGACAAATCGAAGCCCGATGGCGGAAACGGCGGCGCCATGCAGGCCGGAGCCCGCCAATATCCCGAGCCGCCTTTCCCGGAACAGCATCAGCCGAAGCCGGGGCACGAATGGGCGCTCGAACCGGCTCCACTCTACGAGGCGCCGTTCTATCTCGGCTCCAAGAAACTCGACGGCAAGGTCGCGGTAATCACGGGCGGCGATTCCGGTATCGGTCGCGCCGTGGCTATCCTGTTCGCGCGGGAGGGCGCCGATATCGCGATTGTTTATCTCGCCGAGACCAAGGATGCGCAGGAGACGAAGGCCATGGTCGAAGCCGAGGGACGGCGCTGCATCCTGATAAAAGCCGATGTCAGTGAACGCGACCATTGCCGCAAGGCGGTGGCGGAGACGATGGCCAAGTTCGGACAGATCGACGTGCTGGTCAACAATGCCGCCTTTCAGATCCATTCCAGCGACTTCAGCGATCTGACCGAGGAGCATTTCGACACGACGCTGAAGACCAACCTCTATGGCTATTTCCACATGGCGCAGGAAGCCGTGCCGCATATGAAGCCGGGCTCGGCAATCATCAACACCGGTTCCGTGACCGGTATAGACGGCTCAAAGCAGTTGGTGGACTATTCGATGACCAAGGGCGGCATTCATGCGTTCACGCGGGCTCTTTCGGGCAATCTGATCAGCAGGGGCATTCGGGTCAACGCTGTTGCGCCCGGTCCGGTGTGGACACCGCTCAACCCGTCGGACAAGGAAGCCGGCGCCGTCTCGAAATTCGGCGCGGACACGCCGATGAAGCGACCGGCGCAACCGGAAGAACTCGCGCCGGCCTATGTGTTCCTCGCCTCGCCGCAATGCTCGAGCTATATCACCGGCGAGATCCTGCCGGTGATCGGCGGTTACTGATGTAAAAATTGCCGGCGCAGCGTCGGTGGCCAGCCGCCGCGCTGGCCAGCCGACTGGAGGGAGCGGCCTTATTCGGCGGCTTGCAGGTTGACCTTGCTTTCCGCGATCTCAGTGAGCTTGCGGTCGGTCGCCTGCTCTTCCTTTAGATTCTTGACCAGCACGTTGGCGCAGTCGCTGCGGCCAAGCTGCTTGGCCCAGGCGATGAGCGTGCCGTAGCGGGTTATCTCGTAATGCTCGACGGCCTGCGCCGAGGCGATCAGCGCCGCATCGAGAACTTCCTTGTCGTCGACGTCGCCGCTCACCTCGTCGGCCTCCTCGAGAATGCCGTCGATTGCCGGGCAGTTGACCTCCTTGGCCTTGACGCCGTGCAACTCGAACACCTGCTCGACACGTTCGACATGGCCCCTGGTCTGGTCGAGATGTTTTTCGAAGCCGGCTTTCAATTGCGGATCGGTTGCTTTGTCGATCATCTTCGGCAGCGATTTCTCGATCTGCTTTTCGGCGTAGTAGATGTCGCGCAGCGTGTGCACGAAGAGATCGTCGAGTGTCTTGATGTCCTTCGAAAAGAAGCCCATGGCGTTACCTTTCCTGTGCTCATGGTGAATTTTGGCGGCGGCTGGCCGCCGCGGGCATGCGCCGGTAGCTGATCCCGGCTCACCTGCTCAACGTTCCCGGTACCGGAGGAGTTCCTGATTTGGGGAGCAAAACCGTCACCGGACCTTCAGAATGATGCGAGCCGCTCGGCTCCCGATCGGAGCCTTTGTCTCGATCACACGTTCTACCCCAGACGCTGGGCGAACGGGCACTGGAAGAAGGTCGGTAGAATGTATTTCATTGCGTTGGCGACGGACTACGACGGCACGCTTGCCCATGACGGGATCGTTGCCAGGAAAACGCTCACCGCCCTCGAGCGGTTCAAGAAAAGTGGCCGCAAGCTGGTTCTTGTCACCGGGCGCGAACTGCCCGACCTGAAACGCGTCTTTCCCGAAGTCAGCCTGTTCGACAAGGTCGTCGCCGAGAATGGAGCGCTGATCTACACGCCGGCAAGTGAAGAAGAACGGGTGATTTCCCCCTCACCCGAGCCTAAGTTCGTCGCCAGGCTGAAGAAGCACGGCGTCAAGCCGCTTTCGGTCGGGCGGTCGATCGTCGCGACCTGGGAGCCCCATCAGGTAGCGGTGCTGGAGATTATCAAGAAACTGGGGCTTGAGCTGGAAATCATCTTCAACAAGGGCGCGGTGATGATCCTGCCGAGCGGCACCAACAAGGCCACGGGACTGGCCGCCGCCCTCCAGGATCTTCGGCTTTCGACCCATAATGTGGTCGGTATCGGCGACGCCGAGAACGATCACGCCTTCCTCCAGGCCTGCGGCTGCAGTGTGGCTGTCGACAATGCGCTTCCAGCGGTCAAGACCACTGCGGATCTGGTGACCCATGGTGCCCGCGGAAAGGGCGTGGAAGAACTGATCGGCAAACTCATGAAGCGTGACCATGATCTCGTGCCGCGGCGCCGCGGTGGCATTGTGCTTGGGACGGCCGACGGCGATGATATCTATTTGTCGCCGACCGACACCGTGCTCATCGCCGGCAGTTCGGGCATCGGCAAATCCACCTTGGCCACAGCACTGACGGAGCGCTTCGTCGAGAGCCGGTTTCAGTTCTGCATCTTCGATCCAGAGGGCGACTATGACGGGCTCGAAGGCGCCATCCGGCTGGGCGACGGCGCGACCGTGCCGACAGAGGCGCAAGTGCTGGACCTGGTTGAGAACCCGGACAGCAATATCGTCATCAATGGGTTGGCGCTGCGCGTCAATGAACGGCCCGATTTCTTTGCCGACCTGTTGCCCGGCCTCAGCAGCTTCCGCCGCCGCACCGCAAGACCGCATTGGCTGGTCATCGACGAAGCGCATCATCTTCTCCCCAAGCGGCGCGATGATACGCGTGCGGTGCTGTCGCTGGAATTGCCGGGCACGATCCTGATCACCGTTCACCCCGAGGCGCTCTCGACCGATGCCTTGCGCCTGGTAACAGCCATCATTGCCCTTGGACCCAAAGCGAAGGACGTCGTGAAAGTATTCTGCCACGAGACAGGGATTGAACCGCCGAAGGACATTCCCTCGCCCAAGGGCGAGCGCGTGTTGTTCTGGCGACCGGAAAAGCGGAAGAAGCCGGCCATGGTCAAGGTGGTCGAGCCGCGGCAATCGCTCAAGCGGCACAGCCGCAAATATGCCGAGGGGCAACTCGACGAAGCCGGCAGTTTCTATTTCCGCGGTCCCGACGACGCGATGAAGCTCAGGGCCCACAATCTGACGATATTCGCTCAGATTGCCGAAGGTATCGACGACAAAACCTGGGAGTTCCACTTGCGCGCCGGCGATTATTCGAGGTGGTTCCGCCAGCAGATCAGGGACAAGGAACTGGCGAGCGAAACCGCCGAGGCGGAAAAGGACGATACGCTCTCGGCCGAGGAGAGCCGCAAACGCGTGCTCGACGCTGTGCGCCGCCGCTATACAGCTCCCGCGACTGCCCCGGAATGAGGTCGAGAGCCCTCGGCCGTCACTACCACGCGGAAATTCTCTCAGTCCGGCAGCGCGGCAACCGCGACAATCTCGACGACGATGTCAGCTTGCGCGAGCGCTGCAACCCCGATCACCTCCGAGGGCGGCGGGTTGTTATAGCTACAGTGCTTCGGGCAATGCTCGGCAAAGAACGCGTCCATCACGTCCAGGCGAAAATTGGGGGAGCTCAGAACGCCGCCGTCGGGAAATGGCCCCTTGATGAAGAAGGTCAGCCGAATGAGATAGTCGAGTGCGCTGCCGAGTTCCTCCAGATCGGATTTGATGTTCGTTAGAATTGCGCGCCACTGCGCGGCCGCATCCCCGACGAAGCCACCTCCCTTTCTGCCCATCGGATCATAGTCATCGGCGGTCGCGGTGTTTCCGCAAAGGTAGACAAATCCCTTTGCTCCGCTGACGACGGTGCCTTTTCCCCACGGCATCAACCGGCCGTTCTTGAATTTCTTATGGGTTACGAGATCCATGCTCCCGTCCTGCGCCACCCCTGATCGTCAGCCTATCAAATCGTCAATCCTGATCGGCAGGTCGCGAATGCGCTTGCCAGTGGCGTGATAGACGGCGCTGGCCACCGCGGCCGCGGTCCCGACATTGCCAAGTTCGCCCAGTCCTTTGACGCCGGCCGGATTGACGTCCGGGTCGACCTCCGGGACCAGGATGACGTCGACCTGTTTGATGTCCGCATTGACCGGCACCAGATAGTCCTGCAGGTCTCGGTTGACATAGCGGGCATCGCGCCGATCGATTTCCGTCGCCTCGTGAAGAGCCTGGCCAATGCCCCAGATCATGCCGCCCATCAGTTGGCTGCGCGCGGTGCGCGTATTCATAATGCGTCCGGCGGCAAAGGCACCGACGACGCGCGGCACCCGGATTTCGCGTGTGTAGCTGTTGACACGAACTTCGACGAATTCCGCGCCGAAGGCATATTTCACCGAATCCTTGTCCTGATCGCCGCCGTGGAATTCAGGCTGTCCGGCATAGAGTTTCTTCAGGGCTTCCGGCGTTGAATCCTTTGGCGCGAATTCGGCGTATTCCTCTATCGCGCCGACCTGCATCGCCTTGAAGACATCCGACAGCCTGGCGGATTTGCCGCCGCTTGCAACGATTGTCTTCTGGTCCATTTCCAGCCTTGCATTGCCGGAGCCGGCCAATGGTCCGTCTCCGGCAATTGCCGCGGCGAAGAGCTTCTGGCGCACGGCGTCGCAAGCCTTCATAACCGCCGAGCAGACGCTCGCCGTCGAGATCGAGCCACCTGACACCGGCGCCGGCGGCAAGGCACTGTCGCCCATCTCCACGGTCACCTTGTCGATGTCGACGCCAAGTCTCTCGGCCGCCATCTGTCCTGCAACCGTGCGCACGCCGGTGCCAATCTCGTGCGAACCGCACTGGACGCGAACCTGGCCATCGTCGGTCAGGCGGACACGGGCCGCGCATGGCGCGCTGGCAGTTGGATAGATGGCGGTCGCGCAGCCCATGCCGACCAGCCAGTCGCCATCGCGCATCGAACCCACAGCGGCGTCCCGCTTCGACCAGCCAAAGGCCTCGGCGGCCTGGTCGTAACATTTGATGAGCGACCGGCTGGAGAATGGCTTGCCGCCGATCGGCTCCTTTTCAGGCTCGTTGATACGCCGGAATTCGACCGGATCCATGCCAAGCGCCACGGCCATTTCGTCCATGGCGTTTTCAAGCGCGTAGACATAGGGCGTTTCGGGCGGGGAGCGCATATAGCCCGGCGTGTTGCGATCCGCATGCACCAGCGAAACATGGGTGAGCACGGAACCGTAATTATACATGCGGCCGGTCGCCGAGGTGCCGCCGACGACATAGGCGTCGGGACGCGACGTCACCTCCCAGCCTTCATGCGCGAATGCGGTGATGTGGCCATCCTTGTTCGCGCCGATGCGGATACGATGGCGCGTCTCCGCCCGGTAGGTCTGCGTGTTGAAAGCCTGCATGCGGCTGACGACGCAACGGACCGGCCGGCCGACGCGGCGGGCAGCAACCGCGACAATTGCCGTACGGGCGGTCATCGGTCCCTTGGAGCCGAAGGCGCCACCAATATAGGGGCTGACGATACGGACATTGGCCGGATCGATCTTCAACTGCCGCGCGAGTTCGGTTTTCCAGCCGGTGACATTCTGGCTCGGCTCATGAACGGTGAGTTGATCGCCTTGCCACATGGCCGTGGTCGAAAACAGCTCGATCGGATTGTGGTGCTGCGTCGGCGTCGAGTATTTCTGGTCGATCTTCACCGCAGCGGATTGAAAGGCGGCGTCGAAATCCCCGGCCTTGACGTCCTCCTTGAACAACGGGCTCTTGCCGGCCGCCGGCTCCATCTCCACGCCTTTCGAATCGAAGCCGGCGCTGGGCGTTTCGGCCGCATAATCGGCACGGATCAGCATAGCGGCTTCTTCGGCGGCCTCGAATGTTTCGGCCACCACCAGCGCAATGATCTGGCCGTCATGGAAGATGGTTTTGTCGTGCAGGGGACCGATCGAACTCGCCGCGGTATTGCCGAATTTGGGCTCGTCGATCTGGTCCATATCGCCGGCGCTGACGATGTCGATGACGCCCGGCACGGCACGGGCCTTATCGAGGTGAAGGGCGGAAATGCTGCCTTTGGCAACGGTGCTGGTGGCAAGCGCGCCGTAAGCGACATTGGCCACGGCAAGGTCGGCGGGATAGCCGGCCTGCCCGGTGACCTTCAGGCGCCCGTCGATCCGGGGGACAGGATTTCCCATATTTTCTTTCGGCGCAGGAGCAGCTTGGTTCATCGTCAGACCTTCATGTCGCGTGTTTCGAGCAGGGCCCGCACCAGCGTACGCTTGCCAAGCGGCACCTTGAACGCGTTGTGCTGGCGTGGACTGGCGTCGGCAAAAGCGGCTTCGGCCGCGGCCGCCGCGCTCTTGTCGTCAAGGACGTTATCGCGCAGCGCGGCCTCCGCCGCCCTGGCGCGCCACGGCACTGTCGCGACGCCGCCCAGCGCGATGCGCGCTTGCCTGACCATCTCTCCGTCCATGTCCAGCGCAACCGCGGCCGAGGCCAGCGCGAACGCATATGATTCGCGATCGCGTATCTTCAGGTAACGCGAGCGACGGCTCCATGTGTCGAAAGGAACGGCGATTGCCACGATAACTTCATCGGCGGCGAGATCCGTTTCGATTTCGGGCGTGTCGCCCGGAAGCCGATGCAGTTTGGCGAACGGTACTCTGCGCGAACCGCGCCGTCCCTCCACCTCGACGACCGCATCGAGCGCGATCAGCGCCTGCGCGAAATCGCCGTGGTAAGTGGCGATGCAGGCGTCGCTGGTGCCAAGCACGGCATGTTGCCGGTTGACCCCTTCCATCGCGGCGCAGCCGGAACCGGGCTCGCGCTTGTTGCATGGCCAGGATATTTCGCGAAAATACTCGCACCGCGTTCGCTGCAGCACATTGCCGGCAAGGCTCGCCATGTTGCGAAGCTGGCCGCTGGCGGCGAGTTGGAGGCTCTCGGCAAGGAGCGGGCAACGGCGCCTGACCTCCTTGTTGTCGGCTGCTTCGCCCATGCGGACCAACGCGCCGAAGCGGATGGTATCATCGCTTATTCTGATCTGCCGCAGCGCCGGCTCGGCGAGATTGTTCAGGTCGAGCAACCGCTCCGGCTGCGCGACACCAAGTTTCATATAGTCGGCCAGATTGGTGCCGCCGGCGATGAATTGGGTGTTGGCCTGTGTTGGCTGGACATGTCTCGCGCCGGGTTCGGCCGCCGTGGCGATCGCCGCGGAAACGCTCGTCGGTCGCTCATAGAGGAAGGGATGCATCCTAGGCCCTCCTGATTTCGTCGCGCGCCTGGATGATCGCCGCGACGATGTTCGGATAGGCCGCGCACCGGCATAGATTGCCGCTCATATATTCGCGGATCTCGTCGTCCGACCCGGCATGGCCCTCGTTGACGCAACCGATGGCGGACATGATCTGGCCCGGCGTGCAATAGCCGCACTGAAACGCATCATGGTCGACAAAGGCCTGCTGCATCGGATGCAAATCTCCACCAACTGGAGCCAGGCCCTCCACGGTCGTGATATCACGGCCCTGGTTCATGACGGCGAAACTCAGGCAGGAAAGCACCCGCTTCCCATCGACGAGCACGGTGCAGGCCCCGCACTGGCCGTGGTCGCATCCCTTCTTGGTGCCGGTCAGGCCGGCATGATCGCGCAAGGCGTCCAGCAGGCTCGTGCGGTTGTCGAGCGCAAACGTGTAGGCCTGCTTGTTGATACGCATCGAAATCGTCGAAAGATCGCGCGGCGCGGCCGCTTTGGCGGGTTCCGGGGGGGCGGCTTGCGTCGACGTGGTCGCGAGCGGCATGGCCGCTGCTGCCGAAACAGAGCCCGTCATGAAGGTGCGTCTGCTCAAGCTGTTGGGGATCGTGGAGTTGGACATGGCTGGCTTCCGGCTGGCTGGAGTCCCTGAGCGGGCCGAACCGCTAGCAGGATACAAAGTTCCGTCCCTCACAAGCCTGTGATCATTTCTTTACCGGCCGGCCGGGAGCCGCTGGAACTTCACCGTTCGCGCAATAGTTGTCTTCCGAGAACGCAAGGAGACGATCATGAGCGATGATCGGCACGACGACAGCGATGATGGGCCGGTGTTCTCGGCCGAACAGGCACGGCAAGGTGAGATCATACTGCGAACCCGTACGCGCCGGATCATCTTCATAGCCGGCCTGGTCGGCATCGTGTTGCTGGCGCTGTTGGTGCGCATCGTGGTCGGATGAACCCGGACAAGGCTGTCGGAGTGACGTTACCTTTCATCCCGTGGTCGGAATTCACATCAGGAACTTTTGCCAAGCCTTGCCGTTGACCCGCGTCCGCCGCCGCGGACAATCCCCTCATATTGCTGAGAGTTATTCCGTTGGATACGAAACCTCAGAAAACCGAGCCCGACACGATTCCCGCCGACGATGGTTTCGGGCGAACCCAAGAGCAGCAAGAGCAGCAAACCCTTGAGCAGCGTGGCGGCAGCCAGCCAAATTCCGCACAACAGGAGCTGGACGACGACAGATCCAGGAATGGCGGACCGCCGGACGCCAAGCCGCAGAACTCGAACCTGCTCGGCTTTCCCAGGCGCCATCCCTACTGGGCGACTGCAATCGCCCTTGTGCTACTGCTCATCGTGGCGGGCGTGGTGATCTGGTGGTTGCATGCCCGCCAATATGAATGGACGGACGACGCTTTCATCGATGCGCGCACGATTACCATCGGCGCCGAAATATCGGGACGTATCACCGACCTCGCGGTCACCGACAACCAGCAGGTCAAGGCGGGCAGCGTTCTCCTGCGCATAGACGACACCGACTATCAGGCAAGCCTCAAGCAGGCCGATGCGGGCGTCGCCGCGGCGCAGGCGGAGATTGTCAACGTCGCGGCGCAGATAGAAGCACAGAACGCAAAGGTCGACGCGGCGCAGAAACAGGCGGTGCAAGCCCAGGCGGCGCTCGACTTCGCCAGGGCGGAAGACCAGCGCAACCGCGAACTTCTCGCCAGGGGCACCGCAACGCAACAACAGGCGCAGCAGGCCGCTTCGACGCTGCGCCAGGACCAGGCTGCGCTCGATAACGCCCAGGCCAGCGTGGCTGGCGCAAAAAGCCAGATCGCCGTTTTGCAAGCACAGGGCAAAAGCGCCGAAGCCAAGCTCAATCAGGCCAGGGCGAGCCGGGAGCAGGCACGCACGATGCTCGCCCGCACGACCATCACCGCGCCGGTTGCCGGACGGGCAACCAGCATCTCGATCGCCAATGGCACCTATGCCCAGCCTGGCCAGGTGCTGATGATGTTTGTTCCGGACGAAGTCTGGGTGAAGGCCAATTTCAAGGAAACGCAGCTTGATCTGATGCGGCCGGGACAGCCCGTCGACATCGATATCGACGCCTATCCGGAAAAATCCTTCCATGGCCGGGTCGACAGCATCCAGGCAGGCAGCGGCACCGCCTTCAGCCTGCTGCCGGCCGAAAATGCCACCGGCAATTTCGTCAAGGTGGTGCAGCGCGTGCCGGTGAAGATCGTCTTCGACAAACCGCCCGGCGTGCTGCTGGGCCCGGGCCTGTCGGTGGTGCCGACGGTCAAGGTGCGGTGAGCGGCGAAATGGCCAGCGACCAGAGCGAAAGCCGGTCCGCTGCCGGCGAGCACAATCCGTGGCTGATCGCGATCGTCGTCTCGATCGCGACCTTCATGCTGGTGCTGGACACCTCGATCGCCAACGTGGCGCTGCGCAACATCGCTGGCAGCCTGGCCGCCGGAATGGACGAAAGCACCTGGGTCATCACCACCTATCTCGTCGCGAATTCCGTTATCATTCCGGTCAGCGGCTGGCTGGCCAGCGTGATCGGCCGCAAGCGCTACTACATGCTTTGCGTGGCGACCTTCACCATCGCATCGCTGCTGTGCGGACTGGCACCCAACCTGGAGATGCTCATCGTCTTCAGGATCTTGCAGGGCCTCGGCGGTGGCGGCATGGCGCCAAGCGAGCAGTCGATCCTTGCCGACACGTTCCCGCCCGAAAAACGCTCCCAGGCATTTGCGCTCTACGGCATCGCCGTCATTGTCGCGCCGACGGTCGGACCGACCATCGGCGGCTGGTTGACGGACCATTTCTCCTGGCATTGGATCTTCTTCATCAACGTACCGTTCGGCATCATGTCGATCGCCTTGGTGCAGTGGCTGCTCGTCGAGCCGGACGTGCTCGAACGCGAACGTCGGGAGCGGCTGAAAGACGGCCTCAAAATAGACTTTGTCGGGTTCATCCTCGTCGCGACTGCGCTCGGCAGCTTGGAAATCTTCCTCGACCAAGGTCAGCGCAACGACTGGTTCGCGTCGAGCTTCATCACGACTTTTGCGGTATTGTCAGCGATCTCGTTTCTGCTGCTTGTTCCATGGGAACTCAGCCACCATGATCCGGTCGTCGACGTCCGCCTGCTGTTCACCCGCCAGTTCGGCACCTCGTTCCTGGTAATGATGGCAGTCGGCGCCGTGCTGTTCAGCACCACGCAGTTGATGCCACAACTGCAACAGACCGCCTTCGAGTACACCGCGACCCTGTCAGGCCTCTCCATGATGCCGGGCGGCATCGCCATGCTGGTGCTGATGCCGGTTTCAGGATTCGCCGCGGGTCTCATCCAGCCCAAATATCTGATCATGGCGGGCATGTCCGTCGTCGCTGTCGCGCTCTGGCACATGACATCGCTGACCCCGGACGCCAGCTTCCGCTTCTTTGCCTTTGCGCGCGTCTTCCTGATGATCGGCCTGCCGTTCCTGTTCATCCCGATTTCAACAGCGGCCTATGTCGGTCTGGCGCCGCAACAGACCAACCAGGCATCGGCGCTGATCAACGTTGCCCGCAACATAGGCGGCAGCATTGGCGTATCGCTGTCCAACACCGTGATCGCTCAAAATGCGCAACTCCATCAATCAAACCTTGTCGGCCACACCGCGCAATCGTCCTCCATCTACCAGCAGGTGCTGCGGGAAGTGACCGACCACTTCGTCGCTCAAGGCTCGCCCATGGTCGAAGCCAAACAGCAGGCGATCGGCTGGGTCGGCCAGTTGATAGCGCGACAGGCGTCGCTGCTCGCCTATGTCGATGTCTTTCGCTATTGCGCCGTCGCAACGGCGCTGTTTGTGCCGATCGCGCTGCTGCTGCGGTCGCCAAAATCACGCAGACAAGAAAAGGAGCAGGGCCATGAAATCACGGCTGGTCAATGAGGTCGACGGGCAGAGGACATTCATCGTGGTACTCGATCCCGGCGAAGAAGCATTTACCGCGCTCACAGCCTTCGCGGCCGACCAGAAGCTCGACGGTGCCTCCCTGACAGCCATCGGGGCCTTCGAAAGAGCGACCGTGGGCTGGTTTGATCTGAATGCGAAGACCTACCGCAGAATCCCGATCGACGAACAATGCGAAGTCCTGAGCGCGATCGGCGATATCGCGTTGGGCGACGATGGTCAGCCCAGTCTTCATATTCACGCGGTGTTCGGATTGAGCGACGGCACCACCAGAGGTGGCCATCTGCTCGAAGGCATCGTCCGGCCGACGCTCGAGGTCACCCTGGTGGAAGCGCCTGGCCGTCTGCGCCGCAGCAGACGTCCGGAGCTTGGCATCGCGTTGATCGATCTGGACGCTTGAACTTGAAGCGCGTCCGGCAGAGTTCACTGCAGCCCGATCCTGTCACGCTTTCTTGTTCTGATCGGTGGACACCGTGCCTGGCGCTGGTTCCCATCCGAACACGCTGCGGCCGCCAAGAAGATGCGACTGGCCGAATTCTCCGGCGACAATTTCCTTCAGGCTGGGGCCGGTGACGTACCGTTCGACTTGCCGCGACTGATCGTCAAGCCGCCGCAACGCGCCGATTTCCTCGTCGCGGCCGAGCTTGGCCTTTTGCACCGCCGACTTCAGCACCCCGATGGTCTCGTCGTAGACTTTCAAAGGCACGGGGAAGGGATGCCTGTCCTTGCCGCCATGGGCGAGCGAAAACCGGCCAGGGTCTGAGAACCGGCACGGCGCGCCATGCACCACTTCCGCCACCAGGGCCAGCGCACGCACTGTGCGCGCCCCGACGCCGGGAACGAGAAGAAGCTCGGCAAAATCGGTGGGTCCACGTTCGGCGGCCGCAGCCATATTGCCGTGCAGACGACGCATGACGACATCGCTTTCGCGGACATCGTGGTGAGCCGGCATGACCAGGTGCGGCAGCAGCGGCTGCTCGGGAGCCGATACTATCCCACGATCCAGCGCAGCGAATTCCCGCAGGATATGATCCGGCCCAAGGTCCTGCAGCAGATCCAACTGTCCCTGGCGCGACGCCTCGGCGCGCCGGTCCGTCAGGTTGACGATCTTCCCCTGGTTGGCGCCCTCGATCGCCGCATGCGGCTGGTCGATGAAGCTCTTCAGGCCTTCGGACAGCCAATGATAGCGGCGCGCCACCTTGCTGTCGCCGTTCATGCCTTGCTGCACCACGACCCAGTCACCGTCATCGGTGACGATGAAGCCATGCAGATAGAGGTCGAAACCGTCCTGAACGGCGGCGCTGTCCACCTTGGCGACAAGCCGGCTGGCGGTTGCCAGGCTCGTTCCGTCGAAGCCGACCCTTTCGCCGATGGCTGCAAGCTCGTGCGGGGTTTTGCGCGAATGCGCGCCGCGGCCGCCGCAGACATGAATGCCGAGTTCGCCGGAGAGCGGCGTGAGACCTCGTTTCAAGGCGCCGACGACGCTCGTCGTGATGCCGGAGGAATGCCAGTCCATGCCCATCACGGCACCAAAGGACTGGAACCAGAACGGATGCGCCAGCCGCCGCAGCA
Source organism: Mesorhizobium sp. M0587 (assembly GCF_040320945.1). Lineage (NCBI taxonomy): Bacteria > Pseudomonadati > Pseudomonadota > Alphaproteobacteria > Hyphomicrobiales > Phyllobacteriaceae > Mesorhizobium > Mesorhizobium sp. M0587. The sequence continues at coordinate 169,916 of NZ_JAMYQP010000004.1, read as the reverse complement.
ACTCGTTGCGCCCGTAGTGATGAATGATCGCCTCGCACATCACGGCGCCAAGACGCGTCATGCGATCGCCGAGCCATTTCGGCACGCGTCCCCCATGAAGTGGAAGATCAGCACTTCCCGATCGCTGCGCCACGTTCGCCTGTTCCATCACTGCCGTTCGTTCGACATATAGGTATCCCAGGCCGCGCGAAGAAGCTTCCGCAGCTTTGGCCGCTCACGCCCGGCGGCATCAAGTCCAGCTCGAGAGAACGGTCTCCATCTCGACCGTCTCGACCTGCTGTGCGAAGCGCTGGTGATAGACGGTGAGCAGAGCATCGTGTGTCGCGTCGGAAGAGCTGCACAGCGCGTCCGTGACGAGAACCACGCGGTAGCCGAAATCGATGGCGCCAAGCACGGTGGCCAGAACGCAGACATCGGTTTCGCCGCCGGTGATGACAAGCGTATCGACGTCACGCTCTGCTAGAAAGGCTTGGAGGCGGCCTTCGAACCAGGGCGAGTAGATATGCTTGTCGATGACCACCGCTGGGGGACAGTAGCCGGCCAATGCCGGCAACAGGTCGACCATTGCGGGGTCGATGTTCTCGATCGTCATCGAAGCCCAGCGCTCGTAGTAGCGCTTCCATGCGCCGACACCTTGCCCCGGCTTCCGGGCAGGCAGGAAGCGCGTGAATACGGTTTGCGGCGCTCGGCGTTCGACCAGCTTCTCGATCCGGGGAAGGACGCGGGTGACCCAGGGTGTCGCCCATTCCGACGGTTCGGCAAACAATTGCTGCATATCCACACAGATGTGCATGCATCGATGACCCAGGGGACCATATGCCAGGCCAGGCATCGACATCAGCACCTCCCTGCCGGGCCGTTTTCTTCCACGGCTTCTTCCGTTCATCAAAGACTGGGGAACGCCGCCTGCAGGGACTCGTTCCTGAAAAAGGCTCCGGAACCGGTACAGGTGGTCGGCCGTTTCGCTGGAGGAAGGGAGCCACTCGTATGCGACCGTCAAAGAAACCGGGGACGCAATGAGCATTTTCTATCGGGCGGCCAAGATTGCGGAGGAGGTTCACGCGGCGCAGCGCGACAAAACCGGGCTGCCCTACATCGAGCATTGCCGCCGCGTCGCCGATGCTGTCGAAACGATGGATCAGAAGGTCGTTGCCTATTTACACGACGTCCTGGAAAACGGCGAAAGCTGGAGCCGGGTCAAGCTCGAGGCCATTTTCGGACCGGCAATCGCTTCCGCCGTCGACGCCATGTCGCGCAGGGATGGCGAGGATTATCTCGCGTTCGTGCGGCGCGCGGCATCGAACCCGCTGGCGCTGCCGGTAAAGCGCGCGGATCTGGAAGACAACATCTGGCAGTCGCGGCAGGTCGGAGCATCACCAGCCAGATACGAGGAGGCCCTGCGCATTCTCGATGAGGAGTTCTCCGGCCGGTAGGCGTGTTTGGCGCGGCCAAGCAAGGGGCCAGAACGTCCAATCGTGCGCAGACAAGTTCATTCAATCAGATGTGGCGTATGCCGCTTGTCCTCTGCCGGGTCGACATTGATGCGAGCCTTCTGCGGATCGAAAGCGCCATGGCGTGCGATGGCCCGTGCCGCCGTGCCCGGCGTCTCGTAGGCCCACATGAAGTCGTCGGCGGAACCACCAACCGCATGGACACGCCAGTAGCTTGCCGTCCCTTTCAGCGGAGACGTGCTTGTAGTGTTTGTCTTTTCGAAAAGCTCGAAATAGATGTCTTCGAAGGGGATGTAGAACACCGGCTCGTGTCCCTCTTCCCGAAGTATTTTCGCCCGGTCCGTGGCGGCGACTATGGCGTCGGAAAACCTTACCGTCACCGTGCCCGCAAAGGGCTCGATGACCAGTTGACCAGGGCGGGTTGCTGAAGTTGCGACTGAAGCCTGCATCTGAATTCTCCCTGCCTATCCGCATTGGTATGACGGCGTTCCGGTCCGTCAGCCCGTGAAGACGAAATGCGCGGCGGTGGATTGAGGTTCCGGCATTCCGCGACGAAGGTCGTGGTGACGGCCATAGGCGGGGATTATTGCCTGCCGAAGCTGTCGAGAAAGCCTGCCAACGCTCGCGAAACCTCTTCTGGAGCTTCACGCGTGGGGAAGTGCCCGATAGCATCGAGCACCAGCCGCCTATAGGGCGCGGTGAAGTGGTCTTCCAATCCTTCCGACGATTTGACCGCCACGACACGGTCGTCGCCGCCGTGGAGCGTCAACGTCGGCACCGTGATGATCTTGACCGCCGTTTGCCGGCGGGCGAGCTCGGCATAGCGCGGATCGGGCTCGGCTTCTTCCCAACGAACGCGATAGGAGTGCAGCGTCACATCGGCCCAGTCGGGGTTTTCGAACGACGTCGCCACTTCGTCGAAAATGGCATCGTTGAACCAGCCCAGCGGGCTCCAGGTGTCCCATTGAAATCTGGCGAATTCCTTGCCGTTTTCGCGCACGAACTCCGCGCCGCGCGCGGTCGCCATGAACCATTGATACCAAAACGCCCTCGCCTGCTCAGGGGCTGGCGTCGCCGGCTTGCCCGGTTGCCAGCCGAGCGACAAGGCGGCGCAGCATTTGATGCGATCCGGGAAAACCGACGCCAGCAGATAGGAGATCCGGGCCCCCCAATCGTGCCCGACGACTGCAAAGCGGCTCAGCCCAAGCGCGTCGGCGAAGTCCAGCACATCTTGCGCCATCGCGGCGATCTCGCCGGAGCGCATAGTCTTTTTCGACAGGAACGATGTCCGCCCAAAGCCTCGCAGCCAAGGGGAAAACGTCCGAAAGCCTGCTTCATGCAGTGCGGGCGCGATGCCATCGTAAGCGGTCGCGTCATCGGGCCAGCCATGCAGCAGGACAACCGGCGCACCGTCCGCTGGCCCATCGCTGAGATAGGCAACGCGCAGCAAAGGCGTATCGCAATATGAGACGGGTTTCATTTGTTCTCCGGAACGCTTCCAGGCTGATCGCCACCAGTCGTCGAGTTGGGTCTGACGTCCTGCTCGACCGGCGGGCTCTTGCTGATCGTATCGGTGTTGGCTTTCGTCGGCTCCGTGCTGCCATCACAGGCGCTGAGCGCAAAAACAGCGACGACGAGCAAAAGCGAAAAGACGCCCTTCATCGAAACCTCCGCTGGCTGATATTCGACAAACGAGGTTCCGACAGTTTGGTTGCCCGGCTGCTGCCCAGGTGCCGACGTCACCCTCCACGCTTCAATCCTTCGACCCTGTCGAGCCGGAGCTGACCGTCGGGTCAGGCACGACGGGTCCGCGTTCGGCCTCCGACCCTTCTGCCTCGATCTCCTGCACGGCTTGGTCCCAATTTTCCTGCTCGCGTCCGGCCGGACGGCCCTGGCGCTCCCAGATTTCATAGGCTCGCCGCTTGATCCGCTCTTCCCTGGGCTCCATGAACTCCATCCTCCGATCTGTCAGTCTCAATTCCGGTCGATATTTTTTGTTCCTCTTTTGTCGCGAAAAGGCAGCTGCGAGCGCCGCGAACTCGGCAAACCGGGTGTGGGCAAGACGGGTGTGGATTGCGTGAACAACCCACTTGGCCGTTGCCGTAGTCATTTTCTTCGTGACACGTCGAGGCGGCAGGATCTATGTATTAGCTATCTCTGTTGCGCGCGCGGCACCGGCTCTTTGGTCACCGGCGCGCAATGCCTGATCGCCCGTCGCATCGCGGGCTTTGCTTCGAGACCAAGGTGACGCCCATGCGGGAATTGCCGAAAGACGTTGATGCCGATGTCGTGATCGAGATCGGCAGGCTGCTGGACGACAGCCCGCTTTTCGTTCCGGTCCGGGTTCATCAGCTTGCAATCAGCGTGAGGCAAAAGGTGAGGACCGTTTTGTCGGATCTCTCTATCGAGGAACTGATCGTGGAAATGGCCTCCGCACGCCGGTTGGCGATGGCCTTTGATCTGCCTGGATCGGAGAATGTGGTGCAAATCCCGACGCTCCGCCCGCGCCGCTAGATGTGAGCGGTTCACCGTTTCACGCGTGGAGCGATCTCAGTTCAGGTTGCGGCGGCGTTCCCATCGTCGAAGAATTGGATGCCCCGGACGGTCGCCATCTTGGTGATCAAGCCGGTAAGGTCGGCATCCGATCGTTTCGTGCCAGTGCGTTCGCGCAGCGTGGCTATGGTCGCGCGCATCGAAGGAAAGGGGTTTTCCTGAATCTCATCGAGAATGGTGTCCACTGACGCGGCAACATTTGACGGTTCCGGATCTACGTTCATGGCCTTTCGTCCGTCTGGGCCCTGATGGCGCGGACTGCAACCATCTCATAGAGATATTGGTCGCAGAGGTCCGACTTCAACACCCGCCCAATCGCTTTCCGGGAGAGGTCCGTCATTAAAATCTGATGGGCTTTCGTTCGCAGCTCAGCGCGCCGAGGCGCGAAGCGCGGACATGAAGAGCACCAGCAGCGCCAGCGCATTGAGACCCGCCGCGACTGCATGCGAATACTCCCATTGACGACGGAGCAATTCCCAGTTTTCGGGCAAGACGGTCCAGTTCCGGGTCATTTGGTTGACCGGATAGGTGAGAGTCCAGAAAGCAAGCTGCGTGGCAGCAATGCTGGCGAAAGCAAGGACGACCAGACCGAAAGACCCGCCCGTTCGGTAAAGCAGGACTGCCAGGGCCGCAGTGGAGAGCAATGCTCCCAGCACCACGATGCCGAACAGGCTCCAGCCGTCATAGGCACGTTGCGCGGCCAGATAGCCCGGCCCGTCAAGTTTCATCTTGTTGAACATGGCGAAGAGGTGCGCGCCGGACGGGATGAAGGCCAGTGCAACGAAAATGAAACTGATCACTCTCAGAGCGTGGATCGCCATATCTTGTCTCCTCCGAGACAGCAGCTAGGGCGATCGGGCAAGGTTGGGAAGATCATTGGGATCGCGGAGCAGGATGGGTCCGCCCGCGACCCATGCGATTTCGAATGAAAGCACCTACTGGCTCGCGGACGTTACACGCCAGACCGTGTTTCCGACATCATCCGCGATCAGCAGGCCGCCTGATTTGTCGACGGCGAGCCCTACCGGCCGGCCGCGAGCCTGGCCGTCATTGTCGAGAAAACCGGTCACGACATCCTGCGGCTTGCCGTCCGGCCGGCCATCCCTGAAGGGCACGAAGACGACCTTGTAGCCGTTGAAGCTCTTGCGGTTCCAACTGCCGTGTTCACCGACAAAGGCGCCGCCGCGATAGGCTTCGGGCAGGTTGGTAGCCGTGTAGAACGCCATGCCCAACGGCGCGACGTGGGAACCCAACGCATAGTCCGGAGGAATCGCCTTGGCGACCAGGTCGGGCCGCTGCGGCATCACGCGCGGATCGACATGCTGGCCATAATAGCTGTACGGCCAGCCATAGAACCCGCCATCCCTGACCGAGGTCATGTAGTCTGGGACCAGATTGGGGCCAAGCTCATCACGCTCGTTGACGACAGCCCAAAGCGCTCCGCTTTGCGGTTCCCAGCTCAGCCCGTTGGGATTGCGCAGCCCGCTTGCGAAAATTCGCGATCGGCCCGTTGTCCGGTCGACCTCCCAGATGGCAGCCCGGTCCTTTTCCGCCTGGATGCCATTTTCGGTGATGTTGCTGTTGGAGCCGACACCGACATAAAGCAGCGATCCATCCGGACTGGCGACAAGGCTCTTGGTCCAGTGGTGGTCGATGGGGCCACCGGGCAGCGGCGTCAGCACGGTGCCCGGCGCGGTGATCTTGGTCTCGCCCGGGGTGTAGGGATAGCGGACGATGGCATCGGTATTGGCGACATAGAAATCGTTGCCGACAAGAGCCACGCCGAAGGGCGAATTGAGGTGATCGAGGAAAACATCCTGGACGTCGGGCACACCGTCGCCGTTGCTGTCACGCAGCAAGGTGATGCGGTTGCTTCCTTCGGTCCCGCCGCCTGATGTCGCCATGGACTCGATCCAGCCCATGACAAGGTCTTTCGGACGCTTGATCGCGGCACCGGGCGGAGCCACGGACTCGACCACGAGAACGTCTCCATTCGGCAAAGTGTAGAGCGAGCGTGGATGTCTCAGCCCCTTGGCAAAGACCTGGATCTGCAATCCCTGCGCGACAGTCGGCTTCTCATCCTGTTTCCAGCCGACGACCGAAGCGATATTCACGGGTGGCATCAAATATTGTATCTGTTCGGGGAGTGTCGGGTTCGGCCCGATCTGGCCGCTTGGATCCGGATCATTGTCACTGCACGCCGGCAACGCCAGCAGCGATCCGCACACCAGCCCCAGGCCCGCGGCGCGCCGGATTCGCCTGGCGGAAAACTGTGCCATCTTCATTCGACCGCCTCCACTCTGGTGCGATGGCCGGCCCACCTCATCAACCCCGTTATCAGCAGGACGATCACGGTTACCGCCGAAAGGGTGAGCCCTGTCGGCACGACCGATGTCCAGGCATCGCGGCTGTGCACCAGCGAATTGAAAAATGACAGGACGAGCACGACCAGGCTGCCGAGGAGATAGGGCCATACGGGTCCGCGCTCACGTGAAAGTCGGCCGGAGAAGAAATCGATCAGGGCCGCGATCACCGCAAGCACTCCCATCACCAAGCCGGCGAACAGAAGCCAGGCGGAAAAATTGGTCCACATCATCTCCGCGGTTCGCCAGTAGTTCAGGTCGGTCAGCAAGGTACCGATGAAACAGGCATTGGCGACAATCATCAGTGTCTGGCGGAGCGGGCGCCTGGTAACCACTGCTATTGGCTGCGAACTGACCATCAACACTCTCCACCTTGTTCAGGGCCGACTTATGCTTCAAACCAGCGTGAACTTGAGATGTTCCCTGCAAACGCTTAGTGTTCAAGGACTCGTGATAGTCGGCCAGCATCGCCGGCGGCTTTCAAAATTCCGGGAGGCGCCATGCTCAGCGACTTTGAGACCGCAAGGTCCGCAAGGTGATCGAATAGCGGTGCTCGGCAAGCGGCGGGATGCTGTGCTCCCATTCCATGCGCGACGGACCGGTCATGAGATAGACGGACCTTGGCGCGACGGTGATGGTCTGGCGATCCCATTTGGCGCCATTCTTGCGTCTCAGCCGGAAGCTGCAGGACGCAAGCAGCGAAACGCCCGCGACGTCTTCGAAATGAGGTTTGTCGCGGTGCCAGCCAATTCCCGCGCCAGGTCGGTACTCATTGATCAATACCTGCGCGAAGGCGTCGGCGGACCGGTGCGCGAAGGCCGCGACTTTCTCGCGCAGAGGCAGCAGAAAGTCAGGTATCGGAGGCGCTTTCACGATTTCGCGCCGGTCATAATCGTAGCGCAGGCCAAAGCCGACGACGCGCCGGTTCGCCAGATGGCCGTGAAAATCGAACGCCTGAAAAGGCAAGCATTCGAGATGCCGGACGAGCTCCGCTTCTTCTTGCGGCGTGATCAACTCGGGCCGATAGAAAAAGCCTTCCGGCAGATCGTGCGAAACGCCAAAGAGATCGTGCTGGAGCGCGAGGCTGCCGGCCTGCGTGTTCGTTTTGCTCGGGGACATCATGGCTAGATGGCGAACGTCCGGCCCTGGGACAAGAGCGGAACCGTTCTGTCCATCCCAGCTGGATTCCGGCCGGCGGAACGTAGCGGCGACACAACAGTTAAGACCGGGAAGCGGCGGGCTCTGCGCAGAACGACCGCCGCCGGCACAACCAGGGGGAGTTGCCCGATGCCGCGACTTGAGACCGGCGCCTGCTTTTGCGGGAAAATTGTCGCCGCAATGGACGGCGAGCCTTTTTGGATATGCTACGACCACGATGACGATTGCCGCCGGGCCATTGGAAGCCCGCTCACCGTCTGGGTTGGTTATCGGCCGGAGCAATTCCGGCTTTTGCGGGGAACACCGAAGGCCTTTTCCAGGACACAAGGCGTCACCCGGACGTTCTGTCCGGACTGCGGGAGCTCGATAGGCTACCGCGACGAAGGCCTGCCGGACGAGCTCTATCTGACGATCGGCTTTTTCGACAGGCCGGAGGCTTTCCCGCCTCAGGCCCATGCCTATTGGGCGCTCAGACTGCCATGGGTGGATTTCGACGACGGCCTGCCGCGCATCGATCGGTACTCAAGGGAGCGCGACGCGCAATTCGGCAATCCACGCGACAGGTAACGGCGGAACCTGGTGGCCTGGCGCGGAACCCGACCATTTCCAGCGGGTTTATCCCCGTGACCAGCGAGGTTTATTCCCTCCCAGCGGGATTATCCCCGTGACCATCGGGTGCCAAAGTGCCGTCGACCGTGATCCGCGAAACCAACTACGATCCGACCACCAGGATCCTTTCCGTCTGGTTCGTGCCAAGCGGCATTCGCTATGACTATGAGGATGTCGCTCCGGCGACCTATGCCGCGTTCGGAAGGGCCAGCTCAAAAGGCCGTTTCTTCAACGAATTCATTCGCGACCATCACAAATACCGGCGGCTGGACGAAAAGCAAAAGGCCGGCGGATAACGTGATCTTGCCTGCCGGTCATTGTCCCGACAGCTTTTGCTTGAGCTTCGCTATCATGCCGTCCTGGGATCGCCTCATGAAACGGTTCTCGATCGCCGCCCATTCCGACATGCGCACGATCTCCTCAAAGCCCTTGAGGTCGACGCTCTTTTCCGGTGACAGCGGTCTGCCCTCCCGCAAATCGTCAAGCGCCTGCTGCATGGCATGGACGGCGGAAAACAAAATCGTCGTCGGATACAGGACCATGTCGTAGCCCATCGCATGCAGGTCGGACGGCGATTGCCATGGCGTCTTGCCGCCGCGCTCCAGGATACTCGTCGCCAGCGGAACGTCCTTGAACGCCTCTCCCACCTGAGCCAGTTCCTCGACGCTTGTCGGCCCCTCGACGTAGACGCCGTCGGCGCCGGCGTCGAGGTACCGTTTTGCGCGCTCGATCGCGTCATCGAGACCATGCGGTTCTCGTGCATCCGTGCGGGCGAGCAGGAAGAAATCCGGATCGACGCGAGCAGCGACTGCGGCGCGGATCTTTTCTTCCATGATTTCAGCCGCAACGATCTCCTTGCCGGCCATGTGACCGCAGCGTTTGGGCGGCTTCTGGTCTTCGATGAACAAGGCCGAGGCGCCGATCGCCTCGTAGCCCCTGACGGTGCGCGTCACGTTCTTGACGTCGCCATAGCCGTCGTCGCCATCGACAAGCACCGGCAAGTCGGAAGCCTCGATGATCTCGCGCGCCCTGGTGTGCTTTTCGCCGTACTGCTCGAGATCGATATCCGGCACGGCATGCATGGCGGCAACCATGGCGAAGCCGCCGATCTGATAGGCCGGGAAGCCAGCGCGTTCGATCAGCCGCGCCGACAGCGCATCTCCCGCCGAAGGCAGCACAAGCGGCGCATGGTGATCGATCGTCGATTTCCAGGACTGGGCCATCTTCAAACCTCTGGTCGGAAACGCGAGCACGGGCATGAGGTTCCGACAGGCAGCACGGACGCTTCCATACGAAAAACCCTGCTATTGTTGTCCAGCGGGTTTTTGGCATGGCGCAAACGCGCACGACGACGAATTGTCCACCTGCCGGGACGGAACCCTGCCATGCACCTTGCCGTTGGTGTCCGATCGAAGCGGAGACTCGCGGCCAACGGCAACGTCCAAGGAGTCCAGGCGGCAATGGCCGTCAAACCTTGGAATAGACGCAAGGAACTTAAAAGCCATGACGACCAAGGATCAGAAGGACCAGAAAACCGAAAGCAAGGACGAGAAGGCGTTGCGACTGGCGGAGACCACTGACGTCTCACCGAAACAGGCCAAGGATCTCATGCAAAAGCATGGCAAGGACAGCCCCAAGGTCGACAAGGAAGCCAGGAACTTCAAGGCCGAAGGATAATCATGCCGGGCTGACGGGCCTTCTGGTCGAGCCTGCTGGCTCTCAAGCTTCGATCAACGCCAGGCTATGGCGGGCGACGACGATCTCCTCGTCGGTGCCTATCACCCGCACGTCCACCTTGCTCTCCGCACTGCTTATGATTTCGGCATGGGCAACATTGGCCCCCTCGTCGAGCTCGATGCCAAGCCAGGCCAGCTTGCCGGATATCGCCGTGCGGATGGACGATGACCGCTCGCCGATGCCGGCGGTGAAGAGGAGGCATTCGAGACCGCCCATCGTGTTGGCTAGCGCGGCGGCTTCCCTGGCGGCGCGGAAGGCGAAAAGCTCGATCGCCTCATGGGCGCGCGGATCGCCGCTCGCTTCCAATGCCCGCATGTCACCCGAAATGCCGGATACGCCGAGCAGCCCGGACTTCTCGTAGAGCATGGCCTGCAGATCGTCGGCTGCAACGCCCTTTTCGAGCAGGAAGTACAACAGCACGCCGGGATCGATCGCGCCGCAGCGCGTACCCATGACAAGGCCATCCAGCGCGGAGAAGCCCATCGTCGTATCGACGCTTCTGCCTTGCCGCAGGGCGCAAAGGCTGGCGCCGTTGCCGAGATGGGCGATGACCGTCCGTTTCGCCGCGAGGGCTGGCGAGATCTCGCGGAGCCGCCCGGCGATATATTCGTAGGAGAGACCGTGAAATCCGTAACGGCGTATCCCCTCCGCTTCATATGTGCTCGGGAGCGCGAAGCGCCGCACGAGCGGATCGATCGTCTGGTGGAAAGCGGTGTCGAAACATCCGACCTGTGGCAGCTCAGGTCGCAAGGCGGCTATAGCGCGGACCGGCGCGAGGCTGCGAGGCTGGTGCAGCGGCGCGAGCGGCGTCAGCCCGTCGATGGCGTCGGTGACGGCGGGCGTCAAACGCACAGGCTCGGTGAATTCGCTCCCGCCATGCACGATGCGATGGCCTGCACAGACCAGTTTTCTGCCGCCAACTTCGCTGTCCACCCAATTCAGCAGCTCGCCAATGACAGCATCGTGCGCATCACCCGCAGTGAACTGCCGATCGCACTGCACCGTTCCGTCAGCCGCTTTTGCGGTGAGCCTGGGGGCGTCGCCCTGATCCAGCACCCCGCGCGAAACGAGCCGCAGGCCATTGGACCGGGCAAGATCGTAAAGCGCGAACTTGACGCTGGACGAGCCGGCATTCAGCGCCAGGACCGACCGAGGCATCATCGATCGGCCTTCGCGACGCCCGCGGCCGGCCAGCTCCATTTCTGGATCTCGGGCATGTCCTCACCGTGCTCGCGCACATAAGCCTTGTGCTTCGCCAGCCCGCGGTGAAGCTCGTTTACGAGGCTTTTGGCCCTTTCCGCCAGCCCCGGCACACGCGCGATCGCGGCCAGCGCGAGGTGATAGCGATCGAGCTCGTTGAGCACCACCATGTCGAACGGCGTCGTGGTGGTGCCCTCTTCGCGGAATCCATGCACATGCATGTTGCCGTGGTTGGCGCGTCGGTAGGTCAGGCGGTGAATGAGATAGGGATAGCCATGATAGGCGAAGATCACGGGCCTCGTTTCCGTGAACAGCGCGTCGAAAGCCGGATCGGTGAGGCCGTGCGGATGCTCGGTGTTCGACTGCAACGTCATCAGGTCGACGACATTGACGACGCGGAGCTTCAGGTCCGGAAGAGCCACGCGCAGAATGTCGGCCGCAGCCAGCGTCTCCAGCGTCGGCACGTCGCCGGCGCAGGCCAACACCACATCCGGTTCCTCGCCTTTCGAAACCGTGCCGGCCCATTCCCAGATGCCCGCGCCTGCCTTGCAGTGCGCTTCAGCGTCTTCGATAGACAGCCATTGCGGTGACGGCTGCTTGCCGGCGGTGATGACGTTGATGCGGTTATAGGTCCTCAGGCAATGGTCTGTGATCCACAGCAGCGTGTTGGCATCCGGCGGGAAATAGAGCCTGACCGTGTCGGCCTTCTTGTTGGCGACCAAGTCGGCAAAGCCCGGATCCTGATGACTGAAGCCATTGTGATCCTGCCGCCAGACATGAGACGTCAGGAGATAGTTCAGCGAGGCGATCGGTTTGCGCCAAGCGAGCTCACCGGAAGTCTTCAGCCATTTGGCGTGCTGGTTGACCATCGAATCGACGATGTGGATGAATGCCTCATAGCATGAGAACAGCCCGTGGCGCCCGGTGAGCAGGTAGCCTTCCAGCCAGCCCTGGCAGAGATGTTCGCTCAAGACTTCCATGACGCGGCCGTCGCGGGAAAGATGGACGTCGTAGGGTTCGAGCCGCTCCATCCAGACCCGATCCGTGACCTTGAACACATCGTCAAGGCGGTTGGAGGATGTCTCGTCCGGTCCCATCAGCCGGAAATTCCGCGCCTCGGCATTGAGGCGAAACACCTCGCGAAGATAGCTTCCGCAAATTCGCGTCGCTTCAGCAATAACGCCTCCCGGACGGGGCACTTCGAGTGCCAGGCTTTTCCAGTCCGGCAGCACCAGCTCGCGCTTCATCAGCCCGCCATTCGCGTATGGAGTTGCGCCCATCCGCTTCGTCCCTGTCGGGGCGAGTTCTGCGAGTTCCGGCAGCAGATGTCCGTCTTCATCGAACAGTTTTTCCGGCTCGTAGCTTCGCATCCAGTTCTCGAGGATCGTGCGGTGCTCGTCATTGCCGCGGGCGTTCGATACCGGCACCTGATGCGCGCGCCAGAAGCCCTCGACCTTCTTTCCATCGACCTCCTTCGGCCCAGTCCAACCCTTTGGGCTGCGCAAGATGATCATCGGCCACAGCGGACGTTCACCAAGCCATCCCGGCTTCCGGGCCCGCTCCTGGATGGAGCGGATACGGTCCAGCACCGCATCAAGCGTGCCGGCCATCGCCCGGTGCATGGCAACCGGCTCGTGACCTTCGACGAAGAACGGCTGATAGCCGTAGCCGGCGAAGAGGCTTCGCAATTCCTCGTCGTCCATGCGTCCGAGGATCGTCGGGTTGGCGATCTTGTAACCGTTGAGATGCAGGATCGGCAGGACGGCACCGTCCGTCGCTGGGTTCAGGAATTTGTTGGAATGCCATGCCGCAGCGAGCGGACCGGTCTCCGCTTCGCCGTCGCCGATCACGCAGGCAACCACCAGATCCGGATTGTCGAAGGCCGCGCCGAAAGCGTGGACCAGCGCATATCCGAGCTCCCCACCCTCATGAATGGAGCCGGGCGTTTCAGGCGCCGCATGGCTCGGCACGCCGCCGGGGAAGGAAAACTGCCGAAACAGTTTTTTCAGGCCGTCTTCATCTCGGCCGATATCGGGGTAGATTTCGCTGTAGGTGCCCTCGAGCCAGGTATTGGCGACCATTGCGGGGCCGCCATGGCCGGGGCCGCAGATAAACAGGACATCGAGATCGCGCTCGCGAATAATCCGGTTCAGATGCAGATAGAGGAAATTGAGGCCCGGCGTCGTGCCCCAATGGCCGAGCAGTCGCGGCTTCACGTGCTCGGGCTTCAGCGGTTCACGCAGCAGCGGATTGTCGAGCAGGTAGATCTGGCCGACCGAGACATAGTTCGCGGCCCGCCAGTAGCGATCCATGAGGACGATCCGTTCGAGGCCGATCCCCTGCGTCGCGGCAGCCTTGTCGTTCATCGAGAATCTCCAGCATCGGTTCGCTGGTGATAACTGGAGCGACCTAGCGGCCGAGCAACCCCTGGCTGAACCGCTACGTCGTGATCGATACGGCGGACGGTGCTCGCGGTTGGCACCGGCTCAGATTATGCGGCCGCGGTGATGAGCCGGATCGTCGAACAGGTCTACACGAGCGTCATTGCGGTTCAGCGCAGCTCGTCCGAACCGTCAGCGACGCCCACGCGATGCCGATAGACCATTTCCCATCCTTTCCAGCCCGTAAACAGCAGGATGAGAACCACGATCAATGACAGGACCAGGCCGGTGGGCACGACGGCTGCTTCCCCGTGCATGTATCGGGAGTACCAGTTGTAGAGTTCGATCAGGACGACGAGCACATTGCCTCCGGCATGAAGCCATGCCGTATTGAGATTGCGAATTTGAACATCGCCCAAGACATCCGTCAGGCCGGCAAGGGCGGCCAGTGCCGCCATTATCAAACCCGCCCCGAGAAGCCAAAGTGTGCCGGTAACCCATCCCGGATTGGCGGTTTGCCAGAAAATCAGGTCGCAAACCAACGTGGCAGCAAAAAACGCGATCGGGAACGGAATCAACATGGGATGAATTGGATGGCCGGCGATGCTTGCAGTGCTGTGCGGGTTGTGGGTCATCGTAATGCCTCCAACCAACGTGGCGCCGTCGCGTCCACGTCGGACCGCGGTGCATGTCTAAGACGGCGTGCAGCGAGGAGCATAAACTCCTCTGCCACGGGCAAAACGTTGCTTTCGGTGGAATGTTCCACAAGCTGGTCAGACGAAGGACGCAACGGAGCCGAAGCGCCGGTCATCCAAGACCGGGGATCGTCCTCGTCTTGCCGCTGATGTGCGCACCCAATGTCAGCGCTTGCGGGAAATTCCGGACGGCGGCCCCTACCAATGCGCCGCCGCCCGGGCCGAGGGCCATTCGGGCTAAGGCCGCGGCTGCGTAGACGCGCGTCAGAAACAATCCTCTCCACGCCGCTTGGTAGCGCCTGCCGGCAGCTTCGCGGCCTGCCCGGCCGCTTGGCGCGCCTGCGAGTTCCGTGGCCAGCAGCCAGCTGGACTGAAGCGCCATCGAAATGCCTTCGGCAATGATCGGATGAGACTCCCCGGCGGCATTGCCGACGCGGAAGATGTCGTTTTCGTAGCAGGTGCGGATGCCGGGCCGGATAGGGCCGGCTGCAAGCCACGGACCGTCGAGGCGGGCTTCACCAAGAGCATCGCTCACGCCTCGGCAGGAAGCCATGATATGGCGAAAGACCGCGTCAGCGGCCGATAGACGGCCATCAGGCCTGGAGCCAAGCTTACTGCGCAGCCGCGCGAGCATGTCGCGCCTTATGCAGCACGAGATCGACATGCGACCGTGATCGGCGAGGACCATGCCACCATAACCGCCGGGAAATAGCAGCAGAGGCATCAGATCAGGCGAGAGTGAGGACCCGGTGAAGTGCGCCTTGAAGCCGAGCAGGTCCGATGGGTGGCTGGCCTTTTCGAATTGGCTTGGCAGCGGTCCCGGTTCCCAGGAACCATGCGCGGCGACGATCACCGGAGCCCGCAAGCTTGTCGCCTCGCCCCGGAAATGCTCGTCTCTCGCCTGAATTCGCACCGCTTGCATATCGCCATCATGGTCGATGACGACAGCGCGGCAAGGCTGGAAGATCTCGGCGCCCGCCGATTGCGCCGCCCGCAGCAACAGGAAGTCCAGCATGTCCCGGCCCAGCGCGCGGCCAAAGCCGTCTTTTGCTCTGGGCCCATATCTTGCCCCCGGCATCGGCGCTTCGACGCGGGTCTGGCCGGAAAAGAAGCCGACACGGCGGATTTCGGGGCCGGCATCAGCGCGCCAGGCCTCGCCGATCTCCAGCCGGTCGAGAAGCGCCAGGTTGCTCGCCGAGATGAATTCGCCGCACACCTTGCGGCGTGGAAACGTGTTCTTTTCGACAATCGCCACGGCCCATCCGCGCCGGGCCAGCAGCAGCGCGAGCGAAGCGCCCGCCGGGCCGGCGCCGATGACGATCGCGTCGTGGGTGGACGGTCGCCTCATGGGTCGTCTCGAGCCGGCCCGGCGCCGACGAAGACGTGCGAAAAGGGACCGGCACGCCGCTCTTCGAGCGGCCTGCCGCCGGCCGCAAGCCAGAGGTCGGAAAGCTCCCTGCCACGAAAGCCGGCGCGCACACTCTGGGCCGCGTCATGCTGCGTGACGTCGTTGGCGCCGATCGCCGGAAGAAGCCGCGCCGCGGCGAGCGCCGACATCGCCCTCAACGGTTCGGCCGCCAGGAGCAATGGTGCTTTCGGCGCCAGCAGAGAAAACAGATGCACGAGTTGGGCGTCGTCGAAATGGTGCAGGAACAGATTGACGGTGATCACGTCGAAGGTCCGGCCGTCCGCCGTTTCCGCCCAGTCGAAGACGTCGGCCGTGATGCTTTCGAGCTTCCATCCCAGCCTGTCGAAATCCGCGTGGAGGTCGGGGGTCGCGAGGCCAACGCGATCGAGCATCGTCAGCTCGACGCCATGCCAGTGCCTTGCCATTCGCCGCGCGAGCTTGAGCATGAAAGTGCCGTCGCCGGCGCCGATTTCCAACATGCGGCGCGGCGGCTTTGGCACGAATTTCCTGAGCAGCGACACCATGACCGGCGCCTGAAACATCAACGCATTGATGCGACGCAGGTCGCGGCGCGAGGCGAGCGCGCGCGGATCGTCGGCCGCAAGCCCGTCAAGGATTTCCGGAACGAGGCTGCGATGACCGAGCGCGTTCATGACACCGTCCGGAAAAGCATGGTTTCGGCCGTCAGTCCGGGCCCGAACGACATGCCGCAGCCGAGCAGCCCGGACGGCGCCTTCAGCATCTCTGCCATCACGAACATGACCGTCGCCGACGACATGTTGCCGTATCGGCGCAGCACCTCGCGGGACGAAATGAGCGCGGCGGGCTCGAGTTTCAGCGCCCTCTCGACGGCATCGAGAACCGAACGTCCGCCGGGATGGACGGCCCAGAGGTCAATCGCATCGGGTGGCCGGCCGCCGAGAATGGCGCCCTGGTTGCGCTGCAACACGTCTTGGATCGCCACTGGCACCTGGCCGGAGAGAACCATGTCGAAGCCGTTGTCGCGAATATCCCAGGTCATCAGCTGCCGCCGCTCGTTGGCTACAATGCAATGAAAGCTGTCGAGTTCAATGCCGGGCGGCTCGGCGGTGACGAGCGCTGCCGTGCAGCCATCGCCCCACAGGCAGAAGGACAGCAGCTTTTCCAGTTCAGTGGTTTCCTTCAGATGCAAGGTGCAGATTTCGATATTGACCAGCAGGACCTTGGCCTGCGGATCCGACCTGACGATATGGCGGGCAAGCTTGAGGCCGTTGATCGCCGCGTAGCAGCCCATGAAACCGATCATCGTGCGTTCGACACCTTCCGGCAGGCCGCAGCGCTGAATCAGGTCCAAGTCGATGCCGGGGGCGGAAAAGCCGGTGCAGGTGGTTACAATCAGGTGGGTGATACGCGATGCCTCGTCGCCGAGGCGCAGTCCGTCGACGCCCTTCTGCGCCAGGACCGGTGCGGCTTCGCCAAACATCGCCATTCTCGCGGCCGTTCCAGGAAATGCGCCGCGAATGAAGGTTCCAGCAAGGTCGGCTGCGGGTCCTTCGGGGTCGAGCGCAGGCGCAAAACAGGAAAAGCGGCCCTCGATGCCGCCAAGGCCGGCCATGCGTTCGAAGATTCTCCGGCGATCGGCGGCGAGCATGGAAGCCGCGAACCGCAGATAGAACTGGTGAACCTCATGGTCCGGAACCGCTGTCGCGATCCGGTTGATATAGGCGTTAGCAGGCATTTCCGTTCTCCCTGGGCGCGGTGCGCACCGTGACACTGCCGGCCGGAGGGTCTTTGCTCGATGGACACCAAGTGTTGGACGCCTGGTTCGAGCCTCGTCTGTTCCACTAACGCTTCAGAAAACTGGTTTCATCCCGGACCTGTTCCAACCCGGATTGCAGGCCAGTCGAGCAATGCGGAGCGAACAGGGAACCTTGGGATCGTCCGGCGGTTAGAGACTTGAGCCGGGGAGCCGTTCGGAGCGGATATGGCCGGCCCGATGTCATTGCATGACACCTCTGGGAATTGCGGACAAGCAGCCGCCAAAGGGAGCTGACAATGCTCGATCTCTCTCGTGCTCGCGACCGAATGGTCAACGTTCATGTCGGCCGACGCGGCATCCACAACCGTGAGATCCTGCAGGCCATGCGCGAAGTTCCGCGCGAGGCTTTCGTGGATCCCGGCTTCGAGGAATTCGCTTACGAAGACAGCCCCCTGCCGATCGCCGACGGTCAGACCATATCCCAGCCCTACATCGTCGCGCTCATGATCGAGATGGCGAATGTCAAACCTGGCGACCACGTGCTCGAGATCGGCACCGGCTCCGGCTACGCGGCCGCGGTGATGAGCCGGATCGTCGAACAGGTCTACACCATCGAGCGTCATCCCGGCCTTGCCCAAACGGCGAAGCGGCGGTTTGAAAAACTTGGCTATAGGAACATCGAGGTCCGGACGGGCGACGGCACCAAGGGCTGGCCGGAGGCAGCGCCCTATGACGCCATCGTGGTGACGGCCAGCGGGCCCGGCGCGCCGCTGGCCCTCCAGGAACAACTCGATGTCGGCGGCAGGCTCATCGTTCCGGTCGGCGAGGATCTGGATTCGCAAGTCTGCTCAAGGTCACGCGCACGGGTGCGGCGACCTACAACGAGGAGGATTTCGGCGGCGTGCGGTTCGTCCCTCTCATCGGCGAGCAGGGTTGGCCCGAAAGCGCCGAACCCGCCGTCAGTCGTCCGCTGCGGCATCCGTATCCGCTCAGCCTGCCCGACATGATCGCGGCGGCGGCCGAACGGCTTCCGGATTTCGACGACCCGGCCTTCGGCGAGTTGTTCGATCGGTTCGCCGACCGCCGCGTGGTCCTGCTCGGCGAGGCGAGCCATGGTACGTCGGAGTTCTACAGGGCGCGCGCGGCGATCACCCGTCACCTCATCGAGAAGCACGGCTTCACCATCGTTGCGGTCGAGGCGGACTGGCCCGATGCCGCCGCGATCGACCGCTACGTTCGCCACCGGGCACACAGGGCCGGCGCCGAGGCGCCCTTCCAGCGGTTCCCGACTTGGATGTGGCGCAACACGGATGTCGCGGCCTTCACCGACTGGATGCGACGGCACAATGGGAAGCTTGAGCCGTCGGCCCAGGCCGGATTCTACGGCCTCGACATCTACAATATGAGGGGGTCGATAGCCGCGGTCCTCGACTATCTCGACCGGGTCGATCCGCAAGCCGCAAGGATAGCGCGCGAGCGCTATGGCTGCCTGACTCCGTGGCAACACGAACCGTCCACCTACGGGCGCGCGGTGCTCACCGCCGGCTATAGAAAATGCGAGAAAGCGGTGCTCGAGCAGTGCCGGGACCTGCTCGCCAGGCAACTTGATTACGCGCGACAGGACGGTGCCGACTTTCTCGACGCCAGCCAGAACGCCCGCCTGATCACCTCCGCCGAACAGTATTACCGGATCATGTACTATGGCGGCGCGGAATCCTGGAACCTGCGCGACACCCACATGTTCGAGACGCTGGAACATCTGCTGGATGCCGGCGGACCCAATTCAAAAGCGGTCGTGTGGGCGCACAATTCGCATATCGGAGATGCCCGCTTCACCGAGATGGGCGTCGTCAGGGACGAACTGAACATCGGTCAGCTCTGCCGGGAGCGTTTCGGCGACGGCGCGGCGCTGATCGGTCTCGGCACGCATTCCGGCACCGTGGCCGCCGCCTCCGACTGGGACGGGGACATGGAGGTGAAACAGGTGCGCGCCTCTCATGCCGACAGCTACGAGCGGCTTTGCCACGATTGCGGCGTTCCGCGTTTCCTGCTCGACCTCGACCGCGACGCGGCATTGCGCGAGCGGCTGCTGGAGCGCCGGCTGGAACGCTTCATCGGCGTGATCTACCGGCCGGAAACCGAGCTGGGCAGCCACTATGCCGACGCGTCCCTGCCCCAGCAATTCGACGCGTTCGTATGGTTCGACAAAACCGTCGCGGTGATGCCTCTCGGGCCGCAACACGCGAGAGCCGGCGTTCCCGACACCTATCCTTTCGGACTTTAAAGCATTTCGGGGGCTGCATGCGGCGTGATCCCCGCGGGATCGCGCCGCGTTGCGGCTCCGGTCTCGGTCGGGCTCAGCCTTTCGCCGCGGCCTCCAGGCCGGCGATGTCGAACTTCACCATCTTGAGCATCGCTTCGGACACGCGCCTGGCCTTGTCACGGTCGGGATCGTTCATGAGTTCGCCGAGCCGCTTCGGCGTGATCTGCCAGGACAAGCCCCAGCGATCCTTCAACCAGCCGCATTGCTCCACCGAGCCGCCATCTTTCAGAGCATCCCACAGGCGATCGATTTCAGCCTGGGTTTCGCATTCGATCATGATCGAGAAACTGTGGTTGAACGGGTCGAGGGGGCCGGCCTCGATGGCCATGTAGCGTTGGTCGCCGAGCGTGAAGCCCGCGATCCTGACGCTGCCGGCAGGTCCGCTGGGGCTGTCGGCGGGCAGGCTCGAAATCCAGCCGATCGACGAGCCGGGGACCAAGGACGTGTAGAGGCCGATAGCGGCCTCCATGTCCTTCTCGAACCACAGGTGCTGCGTGACTTTCATGGCGATGCTCCTTCCTTTCGCGTGTCATCAGGCGCGCCGGACATGTGCATGCGGCTTCACGGGACCAGGCGCATGTCCCAAGGACGTCGCAGCCATCTTGCTCCCGACAGGCCGGCCCGATTTTTCACACCCGGTTCGCCGGACCGCCAAAGGCCACGGCTCCGCCGGCGGGCGCGAACTAGCGGATCAGCGGCCTGCCATCGGGACCGCCGCTTTCGCCTTATTGCGCGCGCCTTATTGAGCGCTCAACGACGCGACGCGGTCGAGGGCGGCGCCGAGGCCTTTCAGGGAGACGGGGAAGTTGAGCTTGGTCTCGGCGTCGGTGGTGACGTTGAGCGTCAATACGCCGCCCGCCTTCAGCTTCTGCGCCAGCGCCCGGTCGATCGGAAACTGCGCCACGCATCCGTTCGGCAGGCAGGTGCGGAACCGCAGCTGGCCCAGCGGCGGCTTGTCGTCGATCTGGATCGTCACGCCTGGGTCGAACAGGATGCCGAATGGCAGAAGCAGGGTTCCGGTCAATCCACCCTTCGGCCCCGTGCGCAGCTCCACCGCCAGCAGCCTCTGGCCGTTCTTCTGCGTCTGGTCCTGCGAAACCGAGCAGGACCGTGCATTGTCGCGGATGGTGCAGGCCAGGCTCCAGTCCTGATAGGTCTCCTGGAGCGACGACGCACCGTTTGGAAGCGTGGCCGCCAGCTGCTGTTGCGCCGAAGCAGCGGACGCGGACAAGGCCGCCGCGCAGATTGCGGCCGCCTTCAGAAGAACAAATCTGTCAAACAACGATTGCGACTTTCTCTTTCGGGGTTCACGCGAATGACCCCGAAAACCGGATGCGATTTTCGGGGCCGGAGGGCATGGTGATCTGCCTCACGCGGGCGGCTATGTACAGACCCACTCGCGGATCTTGCATTCGGTCCCCGCCGCCTCGCAGGCATGCAGAGCGAGATCTTCCGCGTCCTTGCGGGTCTCGGCGGAGTTCGCGCCCCAGGGCGTTAGCCGGTCGGTCTGCTTCTTCTCGGCCACGGCCAGCGCGCCGCAGTGCTTGTAGGGAAAGCCCGTCTCGTCGTCGTCGGTCCAATGGCGGTGGTTGCGGAACACGGTGACGACAGTGCAGCCCTTGCCGCCGGCATTCTCGCAATATTTCATCGCGGCGTCCTTCGCCTCCTGGCGCTTGTCGGCGCCCCAGAAGAAGCCGTGTTTGGTATCGAGGCTGGAATAGGCGATCGCTCCCCAGATGCCCTTTTCCTCCTTCGGCTCCGGTTCCGGCGGTGCCACAAGGTCGGCCGAGACAACCTGCCCGCTCCACAGCAGGGCCATGCACAAAACTGCCAGACGTCGCGATTTCATGGTCTGCAATCCTTTCCAGGAGTCCTCGCCCATTCGCCTATCCGTGTCTCACTTCGCCGCCGACGCGATCGAGATCACCACGCAGCTATTGCCTGTCGGCAGGAGAAGCGCTTCACCCGAATTGCCGCCGAGCTCGTACACTTCGACCTGCCCGAGATGGTCGGTGATCTTGCTGCCTTGCGGAAGAACGGACGGGATCTCCGAACACGGGCTGGCGAACGGCGCCACCCGCACCATCGCGCCTTCGCAACCCGAGGCGGTGGGCGATGCAAAAACCACGCCGGCGGCCGGTCCGCTGTATTTTTCCGTCGCATAGTCCATGCCGACAAGGGCCTGTACCGCGTGCTTGTCGGCGGCCTGGTCGCTCCACAGGGACTTGACGCTGTATTTCGAGCCCGTCGTCAGGACCTGCCCGAGCACCGGAAAGATTGTCGAGCAGGCCTGCACGCCGGCCTGCTTTACGTGTTCGAGGAAAGGCGAGTCCGGCAATGCGGGCGGCGCCGTCCCGGCCTGCGCGGCCGTCGGGGTGCCGACGAGACCGGCGATCGCGGCATAGTTCGCGGCAGCGAAGCCGATGCTCATCATGACCAGCCCCAGCAGCGAGAAGCCGAGGACGCGCGGCCACCGCCGCGCAGGCTCGGCGGTCCTCTTGCGATCGGGCTCGACGATCCTCTTGCGGTCCGGTTCGACGCTCGGACCACGCGTTGGGGAGATGAAGGGGTCTTGCTGGCTCATGATGGTTCCCCGGTCATTTGATTGGCGAAAGGGCCTCGGACAGCCCCTTGAGCGTTGCGGTCACGGTAATGGTCTGGCCGTCGGCGGTCGGGTAGGAGATCGCCGGCGTTGCATTCTGCGCTATCTGCTGGCGCATGACGGGCCCCACCGGCAGCATGCCGACGCAGACCATTTCGTTGCAGCCATTCAAGTGAACGTCGATCGGGTCGCGCCCGTCGAATTTCACCGACACCAGGCCGTCGCTTTTCGCGTCCGGCGCGGTGCGCAGGATCATGTAGGGTTTGCCGTCCTCCGTGGCCGCGAGCGACCAGCTGAAGGCCATCTTGCCGGCCCCGTCCTCGATCACCTGCGTGACGTTGCAGATCTTCTTGCGCGCCTTGAGGTTCTCGTCGCAGATCAGCGTCCAGTTCTCGAAGGGCCGGATGGTGCGCTGGTACTGGCCCAGCTTCACCTCCGGCGGCACCGCCACGTCGGACGGCTTGATCCTGTAAGAGGTCATTTGCGCGGCGGCCGGCCCGGCGACCAAAAACAGGCCGCCGGCAAGCGCCAGGCAGGTCAGAAGGAAAAGCCGGGCATGATGGCTGGTTGCCCCGTTCATTCCCGCCTCAGTTCAACGTAAGGCTCAGGCCGGCGCCGACGCCGACATTTCCGCCCGCCGCCGTGCCCGAGACATTGCCGCGGATGCGGCCGTCCTCGCTGGTGTAGCCCGCGCAGAAGGCGAACGCGCTCGCATCCCGCCAGAAGCCGCCGCCGGCCGCCACGCTCAACTTTCCGGGACGGTCGTCGTAGCGCAGCGAGGCTGCGGCAAGGCCAATGGCCGCCGCTTGCCGTGCTTCGTCGCGAATGCCGCTGATGTCCGAATTGAGCTGGCCGAGTTTCTTGTCGGTGTAGTCGTTGGCTTGCTGGAGCGTCGTGCCCGCTACCTGATCGGTATAGGTCTTCGAATCTGCCAGCGTGAGCGACAGCCCGTCATTGAGTTGCTTCACGTTGACCGCATCGTTGTTCGCAACGCCCGGCCCGACATTGTGGATGACCACCGGCGCGCTCGGGTCGCCGCCGGCGAGAGTTATCGAGTTGGACTTGGTCCCGCCGTTCTTGTCGTACTGGACCGCAAACTCGTTCAGATCGCCGATATTCCCCTGCACCGCTTCGATAGCCTGGTTGGTCGCGTAGAGCTGGCTGCCGTTTATGGCGTCCGTGGAAGTGGAATTGATCTGGCCCGCGGCAACATTGGTGATGGTGCGCTCATTGCCGACGGTGCCGACGCTCACGGTGCTCGTCGGATTTGTTCCGGCGAACGCATAGCTGACGCCGTTGATCGTGGTGCCGGTGGTTGCGACCGCCGCCGCCGTCGTCGAACCCGCGCCAAGCGCGACGCTGCCCGGCTCGTTGGCCGTGGCGCCGGCGCCAAGCGCCATCGCCTGGGCGCCGTTCGCGGTCGAGCCCGTGCCGAAAGCAATGCTGTCGGCCTGATTGACCGTCGCGTTCTGGCCGATCGCGATGCCTCCCGGCGCTGTCTGCTGCACGATGGCGCCGTTGCCCATGCCGATGCCATTGTCGCCGTTGACGGTCGTGCGCGGGCCGATCGCAACCGAATCGGTGCCGACCGCAAGCGAGTCGGAGGCGGTCGAATTGGCGTGGAAGTACTGGGTCCCGGTCACCGCGAAGGAGGTCAGCGCACCCTTCAACTGGCGAAGCGTCACCGCGTCCTGGTCTTCCGTGCCGTCGGCCACATTGGTGATCTGGCGATAGGAGGTGGAGGTTCCCACCGAGACGGCGCCGAGCAGGGTCAAATCGGTGGTGTTGAAGGGAACGAGACCGGTGCCGGCGAGGATCGATCCCGATGCGGGCGCTACCGCACGATCCGAAACAGAACCGGAACCGAGCGCCACGCCGCCATCGATGCTGACATTGCTGGCGCGGCCGAGCGCCAGCGCGCTGTCGCCAGTGGCGGTCGCCTGGTAGCCGACGGCGGTGGAGCCTGCGCCCTGCGCGAAGGAATCGGTCTGCGCCAGGCCGGCCTCGTTGGTGCGGGCGTAGCGAATGCCGATGCCGTTGGCGTCGGTATAGGCGGTCGAGGTGTCGCCGGCGAGGTTGGTGATCGTGGCGCCGAGATTGGTTAGGGAACCGCCGATCGTGCTGAGCGTGGTGCCGATGGCGTCGACGGCCTGGTTGGTGGCGAAAAGCTGCGAGCCGTTGATTGCATCCGTCGAGGACCCGCTGATCCGCCCAGCGGCGACGTTGGTGATGGTGCGCTCGGCGCCGACCGCGCCGACGCTGACCGTCGAGAGCGGATTGGTGCCCTGGAAGGCGTATGTCGTGCCGTTGATCACGGTGCTCGCTGTGCCGACGGCGACGTCGGTGACACTGCCCGAGCCAAGCGCGACGGCGCCTGCGTTGCCAGCGGTGGCGTTGGCGCCCAGCGCGAGCGCATTCGCGGCGCTGGCATTCGCTTCTTTGCCGAGAGCGGTCGCTTGAGCGTCGGTCGCGAACGAGTTCTGACCGATCGCGGTGCTGGACAAGCCTGTCGCGTTGGCATTAGCGCCGATGGCGGTGCTGTATTGGCCCGAGGCGTTGGATATGTAGCCCATCGCCGTTGCGTCGAGGGCCGATGCGACGGCGCCGCTGCCGATGGCGGAGGCGTTGGCGTCGGAGGCGCTCGAATTCACACCGGCCGCGATGGCGTTCGTCCCGGTCGCGGTCGCGACGGGTCCGATCGCGACAGAGTCCGTACCCGTCGCCTGCGAATCCGCCAGAACCGAGTTAGCGTGGAAATACTTGATGCCGCCGCCGACATTGATGTTGCTGATGGCCGCGCCGATGGCGTCGACCGCCTGGTTGGTGGCGAAGAGTTGCGAGCCGTTGATGGCGTCGGTCGACAGCGCGCTGATCCGCCCCGCCGCCAGGTTGGTCAGCGTCCGTTCCGCGCCGGGAGCGCCAATGCTGACGGTCGAGAGCGGATTGGTGCCCTGGAAGGCGTAGGTCGTGCCGTTGACCACCCCGCTCGCCGTGCCGACGGCCGTCGTGGTCACCGAGCCCGAGCCCAGCGCCACGTCGCCGGAGCTTGCCGCCGCCGTCGCGCCATTGCCCAGCGCGACGTTGCCGACGAAGCCGGCCGCACCCGCGGTGGAGCCGTTGCCGAGCGCCACCGAGCCTTGCCCGATCGCCTTGTTGTTGTTGCCGATGGCGACAGCGCCGTTGGCCATATTGGCCCCGGTGGCGGTTGCCGTGCCGTCGCTGTTGGCAATGTTGTTGGCGCCGCCGGTGAAGGCACCGGTGCCGCTGGCGTAGCTGGGATCGCCGATGGACACCGCGCCGTCGCCATAAGCGACGTTGTCGGCGCCGATTGCGACGGCCTTCCCCCCGGTTGCGATCGCCCTAGTGCCGATGGCGACGGAGTCGGCGGAGTCCGCAGTGGACTGAAGACCGATCGCGATAGCGTTGGTTGCAGTCGACTGGCTCTCGCGTCCAATTGCAAGGGCGTCGTCCCCAGATGCCGTCACGTCCGTGCCGACGGCGATGGCGCTCTGTCCGCTGGCGCTCGTCGCAAAACTGGTCTGGCCGACATAGACGGAGTTTATCCCGGACGCGCGCGTCCCAGCGCCGACGGCGACGGCATTCAGGGCGCTGGTTCGGGCGCCGTTGCCGAGAGCGGTACTGCCGGCTCCGCTGGCACCGGAGTTGACGCCGGCGGCGAGGGTATTGTCTGCCGTCGCGCTGGCCAGGACGCCGACCGCGGTCGCGTTAACGCCGGAGGCGGTGGTGCTCAAGCCAAGGCCAGTGGACCAGGTGCCCGTTGCCTTGCTCGCGACGCCGACAGCCGTGCCGCCTTGCCCCGTGGCGGCCGCGCTGTTGCCGATCGCGGTCGCTTCGAACGATGTGAAGCCGCCGGGAAGCGCCGTGCCCGAAGCGCCGCTCGCATTGGCGAAAGCGCCGATGGCGGTCGGTGAACCGCTGCCGGTGGCGACGGCTTTGGCGCCAATGCCCATGGCGATCGCGCCGGCGCCGGCGACGCCGCCGGAGGCGGTCGCCTGGGCGCCTATCGCGATTGCCGCTCCTGTCTGCGCATTGGCCTGATTGCCGAGCGCCACCGACTGCGCACCCGCCGAGCTGGCACTGACGCCGGCGGCGAGAGAATTGTCTCCTGCCGCGATCGTTCCAGACCCGAATGAGGAAGCATTTGTGCCGCTGGCAATGGCCGTGTTGCCAACCGCAGTGCTGGCGGCGCCACTCGCAACCGTGGTAACGCCCATCGCTATGGCGGCCGTTCCCGTTGCCTTGCTTGCGCGTCCGATCGCAGTGGAGTCAACCTGGGACGCCGTCACATCCGTACCGATGGCGATGGCGCTCTGGGCCAGCGCTCCGGTTCCGACGCCAGTACGCGAGCCGAGATAGACGGCGTTTACCGCGGTTGCGGTCGACTGGAAACCGACAGCGACGGCATTCTGGCTGTTTGCATTGGCGTTGGTACCTTGGGCAATGGTGTCCAGGCCCGACGAGATTGCTTGACTCCCGAGCGCGATGGCGCGCGACCCGGTGGCTTGGGACCCCCAGCCTCCGGCGAACGACGTGGCGCCGCTGGCCAAGGAGCTGACGCCGACGGCGGTGGAGTTCCCACCCGAAGCAACGGCGAAGGTGCCCATGGCGCTGGCGCCGGCGGCGATGGCCTGAGCGTTGACGCCGATCGCCACCGTATTGACGTTGTTCGAGATCGTGCCTGAGCCGATCGCCACCGCGCCGCCGGCGCCCGAGGCATTCGAATTCAGGCCGATGGCGACGCTGTATTGTGCCGACGACTTGGACTGGAAGCCGAGCGCTATGGCCCAGTTAAGGCTGGCGGCTGAGCCATTTCCGATCGCTATGGTCTCGGGAGCTGTCGCCGAACCGCCACCAGCCTGATACTGTGCTTGCGCCGGCGTGGCGAGACCGAGCGCGGCGAGTGCCGCCAAGCCGCCGACGATGCTGGCCGGGCTGGCGGAGGAAGCCAGGGCCGAACGCACGCTGCCGCCGACGCCCAATGTTCCCAGACCCATATTCTTGCGACCAAGGCCGAGCACGCGGTGGGCCATGCGCAGCACCGCCATCAGGCGGCGGCGCCCCGAACGCGAGCCGGCACCCGCGATCCAGTGTGCGGCGAAATTCACCGCGTGATGACGAACGCCAGTCGAAATGCGATTGTCGGTCATGATCCCTCTCTGCCCCCGCCTGCCAGCACGAATGTCTGACAATTCGAAATCCATGTCAGAAAGCCATGATTCTGGATCGCAGTATTTCAGGATATTGCTGCGTCGTGAGAAAAGAGCGGTACAGGCCGGTGGAGGTTAACGGGTCGTTACTTCCGCCAACCCCTTCGATGCGAGGTCAGCCGCGCACAATTCGGCGCCTGGGCAATTTAGCCACCACTTATGCTTCGCGCCTAACCTTGTTCAACCGGGCCTGCAATGGCGTTGCACCGCGATATTTCTTCATCACCGTAGTAAAATGGCTCTGGCTGGAAAACCCGCAGAGATGAGCGATATCGGCGATCGTCAGGCGCTTGTCGAGAAGCAGTGTTTCGGCGAAGTCCAGCCGCAGATCGAGGACATACTGATGCGGCGGCGCTCCGAACGTCTTCGAGAAAGCCCGCACGAAGTGGGAGGGCGAAAGCTCGCAAACCGCGGCCATCTCGGCAAGCGTCAGCTTGCGCGAAAAATTCTCGTCGAGGAACGCCTGCACCTTGCGCGCACCGCGGACGGAAAGCCCGCCCTTCACGTTCAGCGCCGGCTGCCGCGCTCCTTTGGCCCCGGCAGCCCATTCCGGGCACCTTCATCGCGCCGCATTACCTGGCCTCCTGACATTTCCCAGATCGAGACCAACTTCATGCCGCACCCGCCGTTCCCTCGAAAAACAATATGTGATTGATCGGATTGGATTTACGCCGGCTCTTTCTCATTCCGGAGGACCAGCGCAAGCATGAAACGGGCATGAACGATCGGCGCCGGTGATCCCGGTCGGCTCGGCAGCGATCGTCTGGATTATATCGAGAGCCCGCGAGCTGGCTGTGCCTGACGCGGGCGGTTGCGCTGGCGCCGGCAAAATACCTGGGGAATGCACCTTTGCAAGAAGCTTCCGCGATCCAGGAGCGCGGCGAGAATACGTCGCACTCCCGCGCGGGGTTGCTCTTCTTGGGCTTGCACTTTCCGGAATAATGTCGAACACAGGTCGGGATACCCGTCCCCGATCGACGCCCCGGGAATCGCCGCCTTCCCAGGCCTCCGCATGTTTCATAGGCCTCGCCTCAGCCGCCTTGCCGCCGCTCGAATGCCCCTTAGCCCATCAACCCAAAATCAAACTAACGCACGGCCCGCGGCTAGGGAAGAACTTCCATGTGGAAAGAAAAAGCTTTATTCGGGATAGAAAAGAAAAAAGCAGTCGCTTGGTGGCGTTCGGCAGCATGTTTTTTCCGCCGATGGCCGGGAATCCTGTGCAAGGCAATCGCTTCAGCTTTCGATTCGCCTCGTCATTCTTGGCGGGATCTGGTGCTGGCTGTTGCCGGCTAAGTATCCTCGCGGCGCGCCTCGTACAGATCCCAGGCAAGTTCGACAAAGCCGAGAAGGACATCCTCCTCGTTCCATCCGGCCGCGACCGCCGCCTGGACGATTTCGCGCACGAGCGGCAGCAGCCGGCGCTGGCATTCCGCCGCCATGTCGACAGCGGCCTCATCCGCGGGAGGCCCGTCGAAGTCGAACTTCACCATTGGAGGCTCCCCCCTCGCCCGCAATCGAAACGTTACATCGTAATCTTTTTTTTGCTCCCGCTGATATACAATAAGTCCGGCTCGGGGCATAGCAAGTCTTCAGCGGTCGAAGCCAACGCAAGGTGACGTCGCGTCAGACTGTCTCCATGCTTCGCCAAGGATCGAAAACGGGTCAAGGTACACCAATTCTATCGTGATTGGAGCGATTCAAGCTCCGGCCCAAGATCACAGGTCTTGGAGCCAGGCCGCCTGTGTTGCCGCCGCCAGTAGAATTTCTCTTCCATGATGGCTGCGGCGATGCCGCGATCACATGCCTGCCGCCACAATATGCCTGGCAAGATCAATTCCAGCACATGATCGGCCGCATTGCCTTCTGTATCGGCTCGCTGGATAGTTCCTATCATGTTGGAGATCCTGGCGACTCACTGGCCGCGCATCCTCGCCATCATCTCGGTGGTGATGGCGACCGCCGGCATCGCTCACGCCGTCATGACCAAAGAGGACGTCCGCGCCGCCACCGGCTGGGTCGGCGTGATGGTGCTGTCGCCGATCCTCGGTTCGCTGATCTATGCCGTCGCCGGCATAAACCGCATTCGCCGCGCCACGATCAGCGCGCAGCGCCCGCTTGCCGGCGACGCGGCATCCGCAAGGCAGGACCACGACATCGCCGCCGAAGAGGCCCTGATCGTCGAGCGCTACGGGCTGCGGTTCACGGGCCTGCGCACGCTGGGCGACAGGGTGGCGCGGCGCGCGCTCAATCCGGGAAACGCGATCGAGGTGCTGGAGACGGGCGACGAGGCCTATGCCGCCATGTGCGCGGCGATCGACGGCGCCGAGCACAGCGTCCTACTCGAGACCTACATTTTCGATAACGACGCCGTCGGCTTGCTTGTCGTCGAATCGCTGGCCGGCGCCGTCCGGCGCGGCGTCACCGTTCGCGTGCTGATCGATGCCGTGGGCGCCCGTTATTCCGTGCCCAGCATCCTTGGCCATCTGCGCAAGACAGACATCCCCGTCGCCCTCTTCAACGGCAAC
The DNA here is from genome assembly GCF_040320945.1 of Mesorhizobium sp. M0587. Classification (NCBI taxonomy): domain Bacteria; kingdom Pseudomonadati; phylum Pseudomonadota; class Alphaproteobacteria; order Hyphomicrobiales; family Phyllobacteriaceae; genus Mesorhizobium; species Mesorhizobium sp. M0587. Next base: position 139,945 of record NZ_JAMYQP010000004.1, on the reverse strand, counting down.
ATCGTCATGGGCCTGCGGCTGCCCTACGCCAATCTCAGGACCCACAGGAAGATCCTGGTCGTCGACGGCGCGGTCGCCTTTACCGGCGGCATGAACATCCGCAAGGGTTTTTCGGCCGAGTTCGCCGGCTCCAACAGCGCCAGGGACACGCATTTCCAGGTCACCGGCCCGGTTGTCGCCGACCTCTTCTCGGTCGCCGCCGAGGACTGGCGCTTCGCCACCAACGAAGCGCTGAAGGGCGAAGCCTGGCGCATAACGCCGCTGTCGCCGCCGGCCGGCCAGCAAATGCTTGTGCGGGCGGTCGCGTCCGGCCCCGACGCCAGCAATGAAACCAACCACAAGCTGCTGATCGGCGCGTTCTCGGTCGCCCGCAAATCGATCCGCCTGATGTCGCCTTATTTCCTGCCGGACCGCGAACTGATCAGCGCGCTGGTCACCGCGGCCAGGCGCGGCGTCGAGATCGACATCGTAGTGCCGGCGGTGAACAATCTCTTCCTCGTTGATCGCGCCATGACCGCGCAGTTCGACCAGGTCCTCAAGCATTATTGCCGCGTCTGGCGCACGAAGGGGCCTTTCGACCATTCGAAGCTACTGTCGATCGACGGCGTCTGGGCCTATGTCGGCTCTTCCAATCTCGACGCCCGCTCGCTGCGGCTGAATTTCGAGATCGACCTCGAAATCCTCGATGCCGGCTTTGCCGGCGAGATCGAGGCGCGGATCGGGTCGGCGATCGGAACGGCCGTACCAGTCACGCTGGAAACATTGCGGGCCCGGCCGTTCGTCATCCGGCTGTTCGATCGCATCCTGTGGCTGGGTTCGCCCTATCTCTGACAGAACGACGTGTTTGCCCGGCCGCTGGTCATGGAATATCCGCCGAAAGACTCTATTTGAGGTGCATGGTGAGAGTAGCAGGGATGGCGGGCAGACGATGCGGATGAACGGACGCAGCTTGCCGGCGACCGTGCTTCTGTCCATCCGCGACAGGCGCATGCGCAAGGCCAATGCCGCCTCGCCGACAAAGGCGGGCGCCACCGGAACGCTGGTCGCTTCCTACAACGTCCACAAATGCATCGGCGTCGACCGCAAGTTCGATCCCGACCGCACCAGCCGCGTCATTCGCGAAATCGACCCGGATGTCATCGCCTTGCAGGAGGCCGACAACCGTTTCGGCGATCGCACCGGGCTTCTGGATCTGTCCCGCCTCGAACTGGAAACCGGCCTGGTGCCGGTGCCGCTTTCAGCCACCGGCAAGGGCCACGGCTGGCACGGCAATGTCCTTCTGTTCAAGAAAGGCGTCGTTCGCGACGTGCATCAGATCAGGCTTCCCGGCCTGGAGCCGCGCGGCGCGGTGGTGGCGGAGCTCGATCTCGACGGAAACCAGACCTTGCGCGTCATCGCGGCGCATCTCGGCCTGCTGCGCCGGTCGCGGTCGCAGCAGGCGCAAGTCGTGCTGGACCTCATGAACAGCCCCGACGAGAAGCCGACGCTGCTGCTCGGCGACCTCAACGAATGGCGGCTTGGAAACCGCTCCGCCCTGAACACGCTGCACCTGACGTTTGGTCCGCTGCCGCCGGCTGTCCCCACCTTCCCGTCGAACCTGCCGCTGCTGGCGCTCGACCGCATCATGGCCAACCGGCACGGCATGATCGAGGCGGTGGAAGCGCATGACACCCCGCTTTCGCGCGTGGCCTCCGACCACCTGCCGCTGACTGCCTTCGTTCGCCTTGGCCAGTAGTACTGACGCCCAGGTTGCGCAAAGCTTACGGATTGGTATTGGAACGCCAGCGCGTTCCGCGAGTTGATAACGGTTGAACCGTAGGAGGACGAGAGATGAAGCGATTGATCCTGGCTTGTGCATTGGCCTTGGCCGCGACAGCATCAGTCATTGCGCCAACGCAAGCCGCCAGCCTGACCATCCAGTCCGACGACGATGACCAATACTTGCCGGACGACCAGTCCGACAATGGCGAGATTATCGTCCGCCGCCATCACTACCGGCAAAATTACGACCAGTATGGCGACTACCAGAATGGCGATGTGCAGTATGGTGATGACTATGGCGGCGAACATCCTCGCTACCACCGGTACCATCGCTACCAGCGCTGCCACGTCGAACTGGTCAGGCACTGGCGCCACCATCACAGGGTGATCGAACAGGTCCGCGTCTGCACCTGACCCGAGCCCGGAGCAGTTCCAGGAAAGCGGCAAATGTTTTGGAGCGGTTCGGCGTTTCCGCGAGACGGTGAACCGCTCCGGCGTGTCGGCAATGATGCGGGTCCACGGTCGTTTTGATGGAAGTGGCTATGCCGCATTGCACAATTTCGCGGCGTTGCCCACAATGCGGGCATGGTCCGATCCTCCCTAGCCGTTCTGGTGATCGATGAAAATCGCATCCGCGCCTCGATAATCGAGGCCGGTTTGCGTGAGGCCGGCCATCAGCGGGTCACCGTCGTCCATGACGTGACCGGCATCGCGCGGCGCATCGCCGAGATCGAACCCGACGTCATCGTCATCGATCTGGAAAACCCCAACCGCGACATGCTGGAAAACATGTTCCAGCTGTCACGCGCGGTGAAGCGGCCGATCGCCATGTTCGTCGACCGCTCGGACCAGGCCTCGATCGAGGCGGCGGTCGATGCCGGCGTCTCGGCCTATGTCGTCGACGGCCTGCGGCAGGAGCGCGTGAAGCCGATCCTCGACATGGCCGTCAGCCGCTTCAACGCCTTCTCGCGCATGGCGCGAGAACTGGAAGAGGCGCGCAGCGAACTGGAGAGCCGCAAGGTGGTCGACCGCGCCAAGGGCATCCTGATGAAATCGCGCGGCCTGACGGAAGAGGCCGCCTACAATTTGCTGCGCAAGACGGCGATGAACCAGAACCGCAAGATCGGCGACATCGCCCAGAGCCTGGTGACCGCGGCCGGCCTGCTCGGGCCAGCGGAGGACGAATGAGCATGAGGCACCAGATCACCGCCGGCTTCATGCCGCTTTTCGACAGTGCCGTGCTGGTCGCGGCCGGCGAACTGGGCTTTGCCGCCCGCGAAGGCGTCGATCTCACGCTGCACCGCGAGACGTCCTGGGCCAATATCCGCGACCGCATCGCCATCGGCCACTTCCATCTGGCGCACATGCTGGGGCCGATGCCGCTCGCCTGCAATCTCGGGCTGACGCCGCTGGCTTCCGAAACCATCGTGCCGTTCTCGCTGGGGCTCGGCGGCAATTGCGTAACCATCTCCAACGCCGTCTGGGCCGGCATGGCGGCGCATGGCGCCGAACCCGATCTCGATCCGGCGCGCGCCGGCGCGGCACTGGGCGCCTTCATTCGCGAGCGGGCCACCGCCGGCAACGATCCGCTGCGTTTCGCGGTCGTGCATCCTCATTCCGGGCACAATTACGAACTGCGCTACTGGCTTGCCGCCTGCGGCATCGATCCGACGCGCGAGATCGAGATCGTCATCGTGCCGCCGCCCTTCATGGCCGATGCGCTGGCCGCCGGCCGCATCGACGGCTACTGCGTCGGCGAGCCCTGGAACAGCGCCTCCGTCGCCGCCGGCACCGGCCACATCGTCACCGTCAAGGCCCGCCTGTGGCGCAACAGCCCGGAGAAGGTGATCGGCGTACGCAAGGCCTGGACCGATGAGAACCCCGATGCGCTGGCGGCGCTCTTGCGCGCGCTGCACCATTCGGCGCGCTGGTGCCAGGATCCGGCGAACCACGGCGAACTGGCCGATGTGATGGCGCAGCCCGGCTTCCTCGGCCTGCCGCCCGCCGTCCAGATGCCGATCCTGACCGGCCATCTCCGGCTGGGCGGCGGAGCGGAGCGGACCATCGACGATTTCTTCCTGCCCTTCGACAAGGCCGCGAACTTTCCTTGGAAGAGCCATGCGCTGTGGTTCTACACCCAGATGGTGCGCTGGGGGCACGTGGCGCACACGCCGGACAATCTCGCCATCGCGCGCGACTGCTACCGGCCCGACCTCTACCGCTCGGCGCTGAAGCCGCTCGGCGTGGCGTTGCCGGGTGCCAATTCGAAGGTCGAGGGCGCGCTGGCGTCTGCCACACCTGTCGGCTCCGCCGGCGCCAGTCTGGTGCTCGGCCCCGATGGCTTCTTCGATGGCCAGACCTTCGATCCCGACGAGATCGACGCCTACATTGCCGGGCAGAAATCGGCCCGCGCCAAGGCCTGATCATTTCCGCGCCATTCTTGTGCATTGCACAATAATTGTGCGTGCGCTGGCGCTAATGAACAATCTTTGGCTTGCTCGCGCTGCGGGATCGTGAGTCGATAATTATATCAAACCATTGATTTAATTTAGATTTATCATCCATTCCGAAACTGGCACGGTTCCTGCATTGCAATAGGCAGACTCTTCTCGGAGTCACGGAACAGGCGTCCAATGGCGGGCGCTACAGGCAAAGCTGCCGCTCAGGTCAACGCGCGATCCCGGATGGACGGACGCGCGCGGCCTGGCCGGCGGCTTTTTTGTTTTGATCGAACACGCAATCGACGGCGCTGTCCCAAGCAGTGCCCAACGGGAGACGACGATGACGAAACGCATCAAGACTGAAGCCCCTCTCGAGGGCATGACCCGCCGCAATTTTCTGATGGCAAGTGCTGCCGCGGCGGCAACCCTGGCGGCCGCGCGTGCGCTGCTGCCCTCTGGCGCCTATGCGGCTACTACCGCCCCGGAAGTCACCGGCGCCAAGCTCGGCTTCATCGCGCTGACCGATGCAGCCCCGCTGATGATCGCCAAGGAGAAAGGGCTGTTCGCGAAATTCGGCATGCCCGATGTCGAGGTGCTCAAGCAAGCGTCCTGGGGCGCGACGCGTGACAATCTGATGCTAGGCGGCGCCGCCAACGGCATCGACGGCGCCCACATCCTGACGCCGCTGCCTTATCTCATGCACACCGGCAAGGTGACGCAGAACAACCAGCCGCTGCCGATGGCGATCGTGGCGCGGCTCAACTACGACTGCCAGGGCATTTCGGTCGCGCAGGAATATGCCGCCACCGGCGTTGGCCTCGACGCCTCGAAGCTGAAGGACGTCTTCGCCGCCAAGAAGGCGGCCGGCAAGGAAATCAAGGCCGCCATGACGTTCCCCGGCGGCACGCATGATCTGTGGCTTCGCTACTGGCTCGCCGCCGGCGGCATCGATCCCGATAAGGACGTCTCCACCATCGTCGTGCCGCCGCCTCAGATGGTGGCCAACATGAAGGTCGGCAACATGGACGTGTTCTGTGTTGGCGAGCCGTGGAACGAGCAGCTCGTCCACCAAGGCGTCGGCTTCACCGCCGCCACCACGGGCGAGCTGTGGAAGGGCCATCCGGAAAAGGCGCTCGGCCTGCGCGCCGAGTTCATTGACAAATACCCGAATGCCACCAAGGCGATCCTGATGGCCGTCATGGAAGCCCAGCAATGGTGCGAGGCCAAGGAGAACAAGGACGAGATGGCCGCCATCATCGGCAAGCGGCAATGGATGAACGTGCCGGTCGCCGACATCATCGGCCGCCTCAAGGGCGACATCAACTACGGCAACGGCCGCGTCGCCAACGGCACCGATCTCTACATGAAGTTCTGGAAGGGCGGCGTCTCCTACCCGTTCAAGAGCCATGACGCCTGGTTCCTCGCCGAGAACGTCCGCTGGGGCAAGTTCGCGCCGACCACCGACATCAAGGCTCTGGTCGGGCAGGTCAACCGCGAGGATCTGTGGCGCGAGGCGGCCAAGGAACTCGGCGTTGCGGCGACCGATATCCCGGCGTCCTCGTCGCGCGGTGTCGAGACCTTCTTCGACGGCAAGGTCTTCGATCCGGAGAACCCCTCCGCCTATCTCGACAGCCTGAAGATCAAGGCCTCGGCATAGCCGGCGCAAACGGCAACGGCGCCTCGGGCGCCGTTGCGAAAGGCCTATCCCCACGGAGTTTTCCCAGACATGTCGATCCAGACAATCGAGGACACAAAGGTGAAAGCGCGTCCCGTCAAACCAGCGGAGGTCATCGCCTTCACCGCCAAGGCGCGGCGCCGCTTCGACCCGGTCGCGATCGCCGGCAAGCTGGCCGGCGCGCTGGTGCCGCCGGTCATCGTCATCGCGCTGATGCTGATCGTCTGGCAGATCGCCTGTTCGTCGCCCACATCAAGCCTGCCGCCGCCGAGCCAGGTCTGGAACGAGGCCTACGACCTGATCGCGCATCCCTTCTTCGACAATGGCCCGCAGGATATCGGGCTGGCCTGGCGGGTGCTGATCTCGCTGCAGCGCGTCGCCATCGGCTTCGGCATGGCGGCAATCGTCGGCGTCGCGCTCGGCGCGCTGGTCGGCCAGTCGATCTGGGCCATGCGCGGCCTCGATCCGGTGTTCCAGATCCTGCGCACCGTGCCGCCGCTGGCCTGGCTGCCGCTGTCGCTGGCGGCGTTCCGCGATTCCAGCCCGTCGGCGCTGTTCGTGATCTTCATCACCTCGATCTGGCCGATCATCATCAACACCGCCGTCGGCGTGCGCAACATCCCCGAGGATTACCGCAATGTTTCGCGCATCCTGCGGCTCAACCAGTTCGAGTTCTTCGTCAAGATCATGGTGCCGGCCGCCGCCCCCTACATCTTCACCGGCTTGAGGATCGGTATCGGCCTGTCCTGGCTCGCCATCGTCGCCGCCGAAATGCTGACCGGCGGCGTCGGCATCGGCTTCTTCATCTGGGACGCGTGGAACTCGTCACGGCTGCCCGACATCATCGTCGCGCTCGCCTATATCGGCATCACCGGCTTCTGCCTCGACCGGCTTGTCGCGGGCGTCGGCGCCTTCGTCACCCGCGGCACCACGGCAAAGTGAGGAGAGCGCCATGACGGCCTATCTGAAACTCGACCATATCGACAAATCCTTCGCCCGCGGCGGCCAGGTCAGCGAGGTGCTGAAAGATATCAGGCTGACCATCGACAAGGGCGAGTTCGTCTCCATCATCGGCCATTCCGGTTGCGGCAAGTCGACCTTGCTCAACCTGATCGCCGGACTGACCAGGGTCTCCGCCGGCGCCGTGCTGCTCGAAGACAAGGAAGTCGACAGCCCCGGCCCCGAACGCGCCGTGGTCTTCCAGAACCACTCGCTGCTGCCCTGGCTGACTGTCTACGAAAACATCAACCTGGCGGTGTCGAAAGTCTTCGGCCGCACCAAAAGCAAGGCCGAGCGGCATGACTGGATCATGCGCAACCTCGACCTCGTGCAGATGGCGCATGCCAAGGACAAGCGGCCGGCCGAGATATCGGGCGGCATGAAGCAGCGCGTCGGCATCGCCCGCGCGCTAGCCATGGAACCGAAGATCCTGCTGCTCGACGAGCCGTTCGGCGCGCTCGACGCGCTGACGCGCGCGCATCTGCAGGACGCGGTGATGGACATCCATTCCAGGCTCGGCTCGACGACGGTCATGATCACCCATGACGTCGACGAGGCGGTGCTTCTGTCCGACCGCATCGTGATGATGACCAATGGTCCGGCGGCGACCATCGGCGAGGTGCTTCCCGTGCCGTTGGCCCGGCCGCGCCGGCGCGTCGAACTCTCTTCCGACCGCACCTTCCTACGCTGCCGCGAGGCGGTGCTGAAGTTCCTCTACGAACGCCACCGCTTCGTCGAAGCCGCGGAGTAGCGACATGAGCGAAAAACCCGTCATCATCGGCGATTGGCAATCTGCATCGGCAACGGGCAATCTACCGCATTGCACAAATATTATGCTGCCGTGCAAGGCATTCTGACTAATCTTTGATCCGCTGCCGGGCTGGGCCAAAAGTCGCGCGGCCGCGGTTCACATTGATTTCATTCGATAATTCAGAGCGCTGTCGAATTGGCACGCTTCCTGCTTTTCAGAATGTAGGCCCGCAAGGGCCAAGTGACACGGCGTCCAATGGCGGGCGCCACAGGCAAAGCTGCCGCTCAGGTCAATGCGCGATCCGGATAGACGGACGCGCGGCCTGGCCGGCGGCTTTTTTGTTTTGATCGAATACGCAATCGAGGGCGCTGGTCCCAAGCGGCGCCCAACCGGAGACGACGATGACGAAACGGATCGGAACTGGTGCGTCCCTATCGGACTTCACGCGCCGCGATTTTCTGGCCAGCAGCGCGCTGACGGCGGCGCTGTTCGCCGCCACGCTCCTCCTCTTTCCGGCAGGCGCCAAGACCGACGGCAAGGGTCTCGAAGTGACCGCGCAAGGGTCGGTTTCAACTGTTTCGCCGATGCCGCGCCGCTGACAGTCGCGGACGAACAGACAAGCGCAGTGCCTCCCACGCCGCAAACCGGAGCCTGAGAATGACTGCAAATCTCCCAGCCGCGCCCAGCCAGGACAATGCTCCCAAGCAGGCGCTCATAATATCCACCATCGCCTTCACCGTCTGCTTCTCGGTGTGGACGATCTTTTCAATCATCGGCATCCGCATAAAGCAGGAACTTGGGCTGAACGAGACGGAATTCGGCCTGCTCGTCGGCACGCCAATTCTCACCGGCTCGCTCGTACGCATGTTGCTCGGCATCTGGACGGACCGCTTTGGCGGACGGCTGGTCTACACCGCGACCATGCTTGCGGCAGCGGTCGCTACCTTCCTGCTCGCTTATGCGCATACCTACGGGCAGATGCTGATCGCCGCGCTCGGCGTCGGGCTCGCCGGCGGCTCCTTCGCCGTCGGCGTCGCCTATGTTTCGCGCTTCTTCCCCGCCGGCAGGCAAGGAACGGCTCTCGGCATATTCGGTGTCGGCAATGTCGGAGCCGCGGTCACCAAGTTCCTGGCTCCGTTCGTGCTCCTCTCCTGGGGCTGGCAGTCGGTCGCGCAGATCTGGGCGGCCGCGTTGATCATCATGGCCGTCGTTTTCTGGTTCACGACCGGCGACGATCCAGTCATTCGTGAGCGCCGCGCCGGCAAGGCAGCACCCGCGAGAAGCTTCTGGCAGGAATTCGCGCCGCTGAAGAACCTGCAGGTCTGGCGCTTCGCCTTCTACTACTTCTTTGCCTTCGGGGCGTTCGTCGCTTTGTCACTGTGGTTGCCGCGCTATCTGATCGGTGTCTATGGGTTCGGCATCGCGACCGCCGGCATGATCGGCGCAGCCTATTCGATCCCGGCAAGTGTCTTCCGCGCCTATGGTGGCGTGCTTTCCGACCGGATCGGCGCTCGCACCGTGCTCTATTGGACTTTCGCGGTGTCGATCGTCGCCACGCTGGTCCTGTCGCTGCCCCCCACGGATTACGTCGTGCACGGCATCACCGGGCCGATCGCCTTCCACTTCGCTATCGGGCCGGTTGCCTTCATTGCCGTCGCCAGCGCACTCGGCTTCTTCATGAGCCTTGGCAAGGCTGCCGTCTACAAGCACATTCCGGCCTATTATCCGGGCAGCGTTGGCGCCGTCGGCGGAGTCGTCGGCATGATCGGCGGGCTCGGCGGTTTCGTACTGCCGATCGCCTTCGGCGCGCTCAACGACCTCACGGGCGTCTGGTCGAGCTGCTTCATGCTGCTCTTCGTCATCGTCGCCGCCTGCTTTGCCTGGATGCATTTCAGCATCCGGCGGATGGAGCGCGCGGCATCTGCCGAAGCTCCAGCCCTTTCATACGCGGCTGAGTGACACCGGAGCGGATCAGGAACATGACCGAAAAACTCGTCATCATCGGCAACGGCATGGCCCCCGGGCGCATGCTGGAGCATCTCTTGGAAAAGGCGCCAGACCGCTACCAGGTCACCATCTTCAACGCCGAGCCCAGGGTGAACTACGACCGCATCATGCTGTCGCCGGTTCTCTCCGGTGAAAAGGCCTATGAGGAGATCATCATCCATGGCGATGGCTGGTACATCAAGCACGGCATCACCCTCTACAAGGGCCACAAGATTGTCGCCATCGACCGGACGGCGAAGACCGTCACCTCCGATCATGGCGTGACGGAACCTTACGACAAGCTGGTCATCGCCACCGGATCGGTGCCGTTCATTATTCCGGTGCCCGGCCATGACCTGCCGGGCGTGCTGACCTACCGCGACCTCGACGATGTACAGGCCATGATGCTCGCCGCGCAGTCGCGCTCCAAGGCCGTCGTCATCGGCGGCGGCCTGCTCGGGCTCGAGGCGGCGGCGGGGCTGAATTCGCAAGGCATGGACGTAACCGTGCTGCATGTCATGCCGACCTTGATGGAGCGCCAGCTCGACCCGGCCGCCGGCTACCTCCTGCAGCGTGCCGTCGAGCAGCGCGGCATCAAGGTCGTCACCAAGGCCAACACCCAGGCCATCACGGGCAACGGCAAGGTCGAGCAGGTGGAACTCGCCGACGGCACCATCATCCCGGCGACGCTGGTGGTGATGGCGGTCGGCATCCGGCCGAATGCCGCGCTGGCCAAGGAAGCCGGCATCGCCGTCAATCGCGGCATCGTCGTCGACGCCGGCATGCGCAGCAACGATCCCGATATCTACGCGCTCGGCGAGTGCGCCGAGGTCAACGGCCAGGTCTATGGCCTGGTCGCGCCCCTCTACGAGATGGCCCGCGTTGCCGCCAGCCAGCTTGCCGGCGACGAGGCGGCGGCCTTCGTCCACATGGACACGCCGACCAAGCTCAAGGTCACCGGCATCGACCTGTTCTCGCTCGGCGATTTCGCCGAGGGCGAAGACCGCCAGGAGATCGTGCTGCGCGACGCCGCCGCCGGCGTCTACAAGCGCCTCGTGCTCAAGGATGACCGTATCATCGGCACCGTGCTCTATGGCGAGACGGCAGACGGCGCCTGGTTCAACGACCTCAAGAAGAAGCAGACCGACATATCGGAGATGCGCGACACGTTGATCTTCGGCCAATCCTACCAGGGGGGTGCCCCGCTGGACCCTATGGCGGCCGTTGCAGCCTTGCCGGATGATGCGGAAATCTGCGGCTGCAACGGCGTATGCAAGGGAAAGATCACCAGTGCGATCACGGCCAAGGGCCTGAACTCGCTCGACGACGTGCGCGCCCACACCAAGGCGTCGGCCTCCTGCGGTTCCTGCACCGGGCTGGTCGAGAAGCTGATGGTGCTGACCATCGGCGACAACTACAACCCGGCGGCCGTCCAGCCGATGTGCGGCTGCACCACGCTCGGCCATGACGAAGTACGCCGGCTGATCAAGGCCAAGGGTTTGAAGACTATTCCGGCCGTCATACAGGAGCTGGAATGGACGACCTCCTGCGGCTGCGCCAAATGCCGGCCGGCGCTGAACTACTATCTCGTCTGCGACTGGCCGGATGAGTACGCCGACGACTACCAGTCGCGCTTCATCAACGAGCGCGTCCACGCCAACATCCAGAAGGACGGCACCTATTCGGTGGTGCCGCGCATGTGGGGCGGCGTCACCAACGCCGCCGAATTGCGCGCCATCGCCGATGTCGTCGATAAGTTCGAAATCCCGATGGTCAAGGTCACCGGCGGCCAGCGCATCGACATGCTCGGCATCCGCAAGGAAGACCTGCCGGCGGTGTGGGCCGATCTCGGCCAGGCCGGCTTCGTCTCCGGCCATGCCTATGCCAAGGGCCTGCGCACCGTGAAGACCTGCGTCGGCTCCGACTGGTGCCGCTTCGGCACGCAGGATTCGACCGGCCTCGGCATCCGCATCGAGAAATTCATGTGGGGTTCCTGGACGCCGGCCAAGGTCAAGATGGCGGTGTCCGGCTGCCCGAGGAACTGCGCCGAGGCGACCTGCAAGGATGTCGGCGTCATCTGCGTCGACAGTGGTTACGAGATCCATTTCGCCGGCGCCGCCGGCCTCGACATCAAGGGCACCGAGGTGCTCGGCATGGTCAAGACCGAGGACGAGGCGCTGGAGCACATCGTGGCACTGACGCAGATGTACCGCGAACAGGCCCGCTATCTCGAGCGCATCTACAAATGGGCCAAGCGCGTGGGGATAGCCGAGATCAAGCGCCAGATCATGGACGATGGCGAGAAGCGCAAGGCCTATTACGAACGCTTCATCTTCAGCCAGAAATTCGCCCAGGTCGACCCTTGGTCGGAACGCGTATCCGGCAAGGACAAGCACGAATTCCGGCCGATGGCTTCGGTAGGTTTTGCAGAGGCGGCGGAATGATGAAGATGAACTGGGTATCGATCGGCACGCTCTCCGACATCCCCCGCCGTGGCGCGCGCTGCGTCTCCACACCCGAGGGCAAAGTCGCCGTCTTCCGCACTCAGGACGACCAGGTCTATGCCATCGACGACCATTGCCCGCACAAGGGCGGCCCGCTCAGCCAGGGCATCGTCCATGGCGCGGCGGTGACGTGCCCCTTGCACAATTGGGTGATCTCGCTGGAGACCGGCAAGGCGCTCGGCGCCGACGAGGGCGCGGTGCGCACTATTCCCGTGAAGGTCGAGGGCGAGCGCCTGTTCATCGCGCTGGAAGCGCTGGCCAGCCGCGCGGCCTGAAATCATGGAGATTGAGGAAGCGCGCGAGGTGAGGACCACCTGCCCCTATTGCGGGGTAGGCTGCGGCGTGCTGGCGAAGGTCTCCGCGGACGGCGAAGTCAGCGTCCGCGGCGACCCCGACCATCCGGCGAATTTCGGCCGGCTCTGCTCCAAGGGCTCGGCATTGGCCGAGACCATCGACCTCGACGGCAGGTTGCTTCGTCCGGAGATTGATGGCCGCCACGCCGGCTGGGACGAGGCGCTCGACCTCGTCGCCTCGACCTTCTCGCAAACCATCGCCGAGCACGGCCCCGACGCGGTCGCTTTCTACGTCTCCGGGCAACTGCTGACCGAGGATTATTACGTCGCCAACAAGCTGATGAAAGGGTTTGTCGGCTCGGCCAATATCGACACCAATTCGCGGCTCTGCATGGCCTCGTCGGTCGCCGGCCACCGCCGCGCCTTCGGCTCGGACACGGTGCCTGGAACCTACGAGGACCTGGAGCTTGCCGACCTGATCGTGCTGGTCGGCTCCAATCTCGCTTGGTGCCATCCCGTGCTCTACCAGCGCATCGCGGCGGCCCGCGAAAAACGGCCCGAGATGAAGATCGTGCTGGTCGACCCGCGCCGCACCATGACCGCCGATATCGCCGACATGCATCTGGCGATCGCGCCCGATGGCGACGTCGCTCTGTTCACCGGCCTGCTCGCCTATCTCGGCCGGCACAACGCTCTGGACCGCGCCTACATCACCGCGCATACCACCGGCTTCGGACAAGCCCTTTTCGCTGCCTCGGCGCTCGACCTTGCCGGCATCGCCGCCGCCACCGGCCTGAGCGAGGATGAGCTCGTCCGTTTCTACAGCCTGTTTGCCGCCACTCCCCAAACCGTGACGGTCTATAGCCAGGGCGTGAACCAATCGTCGTCGGGCACCGACAAGGTCAACGCCATCATCAACTGCCATCTCGCCACCGGGCGTATCGGCAAGCCCGGCGCGGGCCCGTTTTCGGTCACCGGCCAGCCTAACGCCATGGGCGGCCGCGAGGTCGGCGGCATGGCCAACATGCTCGCCGCCCATATGGAGATCGAAAACCCCGAGCATCGCGACCGCGTGCGGCGCTTCTGGAACGCGCCTGAAATTGCCGAAAAGCCCGGCCTCAAAGCGGTCGAGATGTTCAAGGGCGTGGCCGACGGGCGCATCAAGGCGCTGTGGATCATGGCCACCAATCCGGTCGACTCGATGCCGGATGCCGATGCTGTCGAAGCCGCGATCAAGGCCTGCCCGTTCGTCGTGGTTTCCGATGTGCTGGCCAGGACCGATACCGTCCGCCATGCCCATGTCCGGCTTCCGGCCGCCGCCTGGGGCGAGAAGGACGGCACCGTCACCAATTCCGAGCGCCGCATCTCACGCCAGCGCGCCTTTTTGGGCGTGCCCGGCGAGGCGCGGCCCGACTGGTGGATCATTGCCGAAGTGGGCAAGCGGATGGGGTTCGGCGAGGCGTTTTCCTATGACGCGCCGGCCGAGATTTTTGGCGAGCATGCCGCGCTGTCCAGGTTCGAGAATGACGGCGCGCGGGATTTCGATATTGGGACTTATGCTGGAATTGATGATGAGAGCTACGAGAGGTTGACGCCGTTCCAATGGCCGGCTCCGAGCCAAGGCGCCCCCCTCTGGCCTGCCGGCCATCTCCCCCTCAAGGGGGGAGATGGGCTGTTGGGGCCGCCTTCGCTAACTGCCAACGTCGCAGAACGAGCGCCATCGCCGAATCAACCAAATTCCCCCCTTGCGGGGGAGATGTCCGGCAGGACAGAGGGGGGCGCTCAAACTCGACATGGACTTTCCAGCACCCGCTTCTTCGCCGACGGCAATTTCTACACACCCGACCGCAAAGCCAAATTCATCGCCATCCGCCCGGCAACCGACACTCGCACCACCCCCGAATTCCCGCTGATCCTCAACACCGGCCGCATTCGCGACCATTGGCACACGATGACGCGGACCGGCAAAAGCCCGCGGCTGTCCCAGCACATCGCCGAGCCTTTCGTCGAAATCCATCCGGCCGATGCCCAGCAATTCGGCATCGGCGACGCGGACATCGTGCGTGTCTCCAGTCCGCGCGGCGAAGTGCTGGTCCGCGCCCTGATTACGGCTCGCCAGCGCCGCGGCAGTGTGTTCGCGCCGATGCACTGGACCGACCAGTTCGCCGGCAGGAGCCGGCTCGACACGCTCACCGCGCCGCTCGTCGATCCGGTCTCGGGCCAGCCGGCGCTGAAACATGTAGCGGCGCGCATCGAAAAATTCGCCGCCAAGACCTTCGGCTTCGCCGTGACACGCACTCGGCCGGAACCGGCGACGGCGGCCTATTGGGCGGTTGCCAGATGCCGCGGCGGCTGGCGGGTCGAGCTTGCCTTCGACGACGACGCGATCGACTGGGCGGCCTTCGCCGGCGCGCTCTTCCACGCACCCGCAGCCGAGATGCTCGCCTATCACGACAGCGATGCCGGACAGCATCGCATTGCTGCTTTCGATGGCGACCGTCTTGCCGGCGCCCTGTTCATCGCCGCCGGCCCGGTCGCGGTGTCGCGGGGCTGGGCGGCTGAACAGCTCGAGGACACCCACACCAGCCAGCGCGAACGCTTCAGGATCGTCGCCGGTCGCGCCGGCGCCGACCGGCCCGATGCGGGCGCCACCGTCTGCTCCTGCTTCAGCGTCGGGGTCAACCAGATCGTGGCGGCGGTCGCGGCCGGTTGCACCACCGTCGAGGCCGTCGGCGGCGCGCTGAAGGCCGGCACCAATTGCGGCTCCTGCCGCTCCGAGATCCGCGCGATCATCCAGACCAACCGGGTTCAAGCGGCCGAGTGAGAGGCGCTTGGGGCCTGCTCGACGACACAGCGGCAGCAGACTGAAACCGCGCTGCTGCGATCACAACATGTCAACTCTGCGTTCCCTGCCATCCAAGGAACTGGAACATCGCTATATCAGCATTGCGGGCGACGAACCGCCGGCGATGACACGATCATCGCGACGCGACGGGCGCCCGTGTTCGGAAAGCGATACCCATACCGCTTTCCCTGTAAAAAGGGAGGCGCGACCATGCGCATTTTCAGACCAAGGATCATAGCGATCGCATCGCTCCTGGCGGCAGCCCCGTTGTCGAGCGCCTACGCGGTCCAACGCCACAGGGTCGAACCGCAAGGCATGTCCGTTGCAGCAAGAGTGGTCCTGGACCAGCTCCAGGGCGTGAAGCAAGGGATTATCCACGCCAGGACCGCCAAGGCGATCACCGACGAGCAGGAGCACGAGCTGATGGCGAGGGCCGACGCCGTCCATCGCGCGGCCGCGCACGGCGGCGCATATCGGGATCTGCTCGGCCAGGTCGGGGACCTGGATCAGCGGCTGCGAAACGCCACGGGCGGCGGCTTCTACATCGGCGACGGCGCTGATGGCGGCTATTATCCAAACGGCTGAGGCGGGCCGGCAATGCTCGCACGGCACCTCCGACAAATCTTCGCGAATTCCCACTGGGCCGAAGCGGCGGCGGAGACAGGCGCGACGTCTTCCATGCCCTGGGAAGGGTTTCCAAGCCACGGCAAACCGGTTAGCAAGCTGCGGCATAATCGATCGTGATTGGGCCTGGCCTGGCCTCCGCATTTGGTACCTCTGGACACGATTCTTGAACGGCTGAAAAATGGGCCGTGACTCGCCGTGGAGTCGGGCCGTGGAGTCGGATTGGAGCATCAGCCGGATGGCGCTGGATTTGGAAAACATTGCCCGCCATCCGGCTCTGCATCGCTGCGTTCAGGAACAGTCGCTGGCACTGATCCGAATTTATGAGGACAGCCCGCGGCTGGCTTCAATTTTCGCTACGCAGCAGCGGTGGCTGATGGGTCATGTCGGCCTCGCCATGCACTTCAGGCGTGACCCGCTCGACCGGCGCAAGGATCTGACGGTATCGCGGTTCATCGAGGTGGTGCACCGGCACACGGTGGCCAGCCGCAACACGGCGGACGCGTTCATCAAGGAGATGCTGCATTACAAGGTTGCCGAGTACGTCGCGGGTGGCGATGGGCGTACGCACCCCTTGCAGCCGACGGAAGCGACCGTGCGGACATTCACCGGCTGGGTTCTTGCCCATCTGCGGACGCTGGATCATATCGACGGTGGCGACCGGCTGGCCAGGTTCATGGAACGGCCCGACATGGTATCCAGACTCCAGCCACTGGTGGCGGACGGTCTGCTTGCCTCCAAGCCGGTGCGCGAGCCCAATCAGACCTTTTCGCTGTTCATCTGGCTCAACAATGGCGGTATCGTCATGGACTGGCTGATGTCGGGCATCGATCCCGACGATGCCGGCCTGGATCAGATACCGACCAGCGTGGTTTCGATCGGCGACTTCGCTAGGTGGCTCAAGCTCTCGCGCACCCATCTTGGCCGCAAACTACGCGACGCCGAGAAGCTTGGCAGCGTCGGCTGGCTCGGCCAGCGCGGCCATTCGGTGATGTGGGTCTCGCACCGGTTCTACGAGGAATACATGACCGTCCAGGCGGCCAAGCTGGCTATTGTCGACAGTGCCTTCGACGCCTGTTTTTTCACCGACCGCTGAGACTGCCGCTGCGGCTGGCCGCAACCTGCGGGTCTTTCTTGCGACGTTGGGGATTGGCGAAACCGGCGTGAGCTCCCCTCTCCCCGTCACTATACGGGGAGAGGATGCCGGTCCACCCTCCGCAGCTGCAGCGCAGCTGCTGCGGAGGACGGGCAGGCAGGTGAGGGGCAGCGCTGACTTGGACGACCGGTTGGTTCGGCAAGTTGGAAACGATCTGAAGCGATTGCCCCGGTACGAACGGCTCGGCTGTGCAAAGTCACCCGGGCCGGAAGCGGCGTTCTCAATCGATGTCGAACGAGACGCCTTGGGCAAGCGGCAGCGCCTTGGAATAGTTCACCGTGTTGGTGGCGCGCCGCATATAGGCTTTCCACGCATCGGAGCCGCTCTCGCGGCCGCCGCCGGTTTCCTTTTCACCACCGAAGGCGCCGCCGATCTCGGCTCCGGAGGTGCCGATGTTGACATTGGCGATGCCGCAATCCGAACCGTCGACGCCGAGGAAACGCTCGGATTCCTGCAGGTCGCGGGTGAAGATCGACGACGACAGGCCGGCGCCGACGGCGTTGTGCTCGTCGAGAACCGCGTCGAAATCCGAATATTTCATCACATAGAGGATCGGCGCGAAGGTTTCTTCGGTCACCGGCGAGACTTGCTTCTGCATCTCGACCAGCGCGGGATGCACATAATAGGCGTCCGGATGCCCGTTCTCGACACGCGTGCCGCCGGTCACCTTGCCACCCTGGGCGGCAGCTTCCTTCAGCGCCTTCTGCATGGCCTCGTATGCGGCCTTGTCGATCAGCGGCCCGACCAGCGAGGACGTCTCCAGCGGATTGCCGACCGAGACGCTCTGATAGGCCTTCTTCAGCCGCGGCAGCAGGGCGTCGTAGACGCTTTCATGCACGAACAGGCGCCGCAGCGTCGTGCAGCGCTGCCCGGCCGTGCCCATCGCTCCAAAGGCAATCGCGCGCAGCGCCATGTCGAGATCGGCGGTCGGGCAGACGATGCCGGCATTGTTGCCGCCGAGCTCCAGCACGGCGCGCGCGAAGCGCTTGGCCAGCCGCGGGCCGACGTCGCGGCCCATGCGCGTCGAGCCGGTGGCCGAAACCAGCGGCACCTTGGGATGGTCGACCAGGATCTCGCCGACGGCGCGGTCGCCGATCAGCACCGGCGCCAGCCCTGCCGGCGCGTCAGTACCGAAGCGCTTCACCGCGCGCGCAAAAATCGCTTCGCAGGCAAGTGCGGTCAGCGGCGTCTTCTCCGACGGCTTCCACACCACCGCGTCGCCGCAGACCAGCGCGAGGGCTGCGTTCCACGACCACACCGCGACCGGGAAGTTGAAGGCCGAAATGACACCGACGACGCCGAGCGGGTGCCAGGTTTCCATCATGCGATGGCCCGGGCGCTCGGTGGCGATGGTCAAGCCGTACAATTGACGGGACAGGCCGACGGCGAAATCGCAGATGTCGATCATCTCCTGCACTTCGCCCAGGCCTTCGGAGGGAATCTTGCCGACCTCGATCGACACCAGCCGTCCGAGCTCGGTCTTGTGCGCGCGCAACTCTTCGCCCAGGAGCCGCACCAACTCGCCGCGCCGGGGACCCGGCACCAGCCGCCAAGCCTGGAAAGCCTTGTGCGCGGCTTCGATGGTGCTTGCAGCATCAGCCGGCGAAATCGTCTTCAGAGCCGCGATCTCTTCGCCCGTCAACGGGCTGCGCACGATGAGGTCGCCCCCGACGAGTGCCTCCCCAGCCACGCCCAGTTTCGCCAGAAGCTCGGCCGTTTCCTTCGCTATCGTCATTTTTTGTTCCTTTTCAGATCCCGCCATCAAATGGCGATGGTCCAAGCCTTGCGCCCTCACCTGCCTGCCGGCACTTCGGTCGCTGTCATGGCGTGCCATTACGCGTTTCGGGAGAAAATCGCCACCCCGGCATGGTCCAAGCCCAAGCCGCATGATTGAGCCACGACGCGATCGAGCAAAAAAGGCAGAGTGGCGCTCAGTTTGCTTTCTGCGCCGGCGCGCGCACGGCGCCCTCTTTCATCAGGCGGTCTATATGCATGCGGATATGGGCCGCTTCCGCCGCCGTGTTGGCGAGCGCAATGGCGCGGTCGAAGGCGACACGTGCCTCCTCGCCCCGGTCGAGTTGCATCAAGAGCCCGCCCTTGAGACCGAAGAAGTGGAAGTAACCGGAAAGCCGCTGTTCGAGCGGCTCGATCATGGCAAGGGCCTCTTGCGGGCCGCGCACCTTGGAGATCGCGACCGCGCGGTTGAGCGTGATCACCGGCGACGGCTGCATCTGTTCGAGCAGGCCGTAGAGCAGGTCGATCTCCACCCAGTCCGTATCCTCGGCCTTTTCGGCGCGCGCATGCAGCGCGGCGATCGCCGCTTGCACCTGGTAGGGGCCGGGCTTGCGATGGCGCAGCGCCTTGTCGACCAGCGCTAGCCCCTCGTCGATCATCTTGCGGCTCCACAGGCCGCGATCCTGGTCCTCGAGCAGCACGACCTCGCCATTTTCGTCGAAACGGGCCGGCGCGCGCGCATGCTGGAGAAGCAACAGCGCCGCCAGCCCCATGATCTCCGGCTCGGTCTGGAACAGCCGCAGCAACAGCCGGGCGAGCCGGATCGCTTCCTCGCACAGAGGCGCGCGGGCCGGCGCCTCGCCGCTATTGGTCGAATAGCCCTCGTTGAAGATCAGGTAGACCATGGCCGCGACCGCCGCGAGCCGCTCGGAACGTTCGACCGCGCCCGGCGTCTCGAACGGCACGCCGGCGTCGGCGATGCGCGCCTTGGCGCGGGTGATGCGCTGTTCCATCGCGCTCTCGCCGACCAGAAAGGCGCGCGCGATCTGCTTGACCGAGAGACCCGAGACGATGCGTAGCGCCACCGCAATCTGCTGCGTCGCCGGCAGGTCGGGATGGCAGCAGATGAACAGCAGCCGCAATATGTCGTCGCGGTAATGCGCGCCGTCCAGCCGCTCGGCAATATCGCTCTCGGCGTCTTCCAGATCGGAGATCTGGTCTTCTTCCGGCATCGGCGCCTGCTTGGCGCGCTTGCGCACCGCGTCGATGCCGCTGTTGCGGCCGACAAAGATCAGCCAGGCCGCCGGGTCGCGCGGTGGCCCGTTCTGCGGCCAGTTCTTCAGCGCCCTGAGGCACGCGTCCTGGAAAGCTTCCTCCGCCGTGTCGAGATCGCGGAAATAGCGCAGCAGCGCGCCCATCGCCTGCGGGCGGGCGGCGCTGATCGCGGAGCTGATCCAGGCGAGTTCGGTCATGCGGGAACCTTGGCGGGATTGAAGATGGATACCGGCCGGATTTCATAGGACCCGCCGCTCGGATTGACCTCGGAAAGTTCGCGCGCGAATTCGACCGCCTCGTCGAGATCGGCGCATTCGAGCGTGTAGAAACCCAGGAACTGTTCCTTGGTCTCGGCGAACGGACCGTCGATGACGACCGATTCGCCCTTGACCTTCCTCAGCGTCGTCGCCGCCGTCGTCGGCAAAAGCCGCGCCACCGGGCCAAGCCGGCCGACGTCTGCGTATTTCTGCTGGACATCGAGGAGGTTAGCCATGACCTGATCGTCCTGCTCCTTGCTCCAGGAGCAGACGACGTCTTCGGAAGCATAGCACAGGATAGCGTAGAGCATGGTTTGTCCTCTTCTGTGTCAAAGGACGAAACACTAGGACCGATCCCGACACGGCGCGATAAAAAAATCGATGGCATGCATTCGGCGGCGTCGGGTCTAGTGCTCGTGGGCCTTAAGCCATCGCAGCACCAGTGCTTCCTCGTCGTCGAGACCCTTTATCGGCCGCTTGCGCTGGTTGGCCTCGGCCATTTCATCGAGCAGCCGGCCTCGCGACCAGGCCTCGAAAACCCGTGGATGGATGTAGCATTGGCGGCAGACGGCACGCGTGTTGCCCAGCCGCTCGGCGACCTTGTCGATGACGCTGTTCATGGCCCGCTTCCGTTGCGCCTCGCCTTGCGGCAATTCCGTCTGCGCGAACAGCGACGCGGCATGGATGGTCCCGCCCCAGGTACGGAAATGCTTGGAGCTGAAATCGGGGCCGGCTGCCTCCCTGATATAGTGGTTGACGTCGTCGGAGCGCAGCGGTCGCCTGTTGCCCTCTTCGTCGAGATACTGAAACAGCTTCTGGCCCGGCAGATCCTGGGCGCCGCGTACGACCCCGGCGATGCGGCGATCGACCAGTTTCAGCCGCCATTCCTTGCCTGATTTTCCCTTGAAGGCGAAGCGCAGGCTCGATCCCCTGATATCGACATGGCGGTCGCGCAGCGTCGTCAGGCCGAAGCTTTTGTTGTCGCGGGCGTAGGCGGCATTGCCGACGCGGATCATCGTGTTGTCGAGCAGCCAGACGACCGCCGCTACGACACGTTCGAGCGGCAGGCCGTGCCGGCGCAGATCCGCGTCTACCCGTTGCCGCAGGGCCGGCAGACTTTCGGCGAAGGCGGCAAGGCTTGAATATTTGTTGCCGTCGCGCTCTTCGGCCCATTGCGGATGATAGCGATATTGTTTGCGTCCGCGCTGGTCTCGGCCGGTCGCCTGGATATGGCCGTCGGCGTCGGGCGAAATCCAGACATCCGTCCAGGCCGGCGGAATGACGATCGCCTCGATGCGCGCCCTGGTATCGGCAGCGACAGGCCGCCCATCGGGTCCCTTGTAGGTGAATCCGTTGCCTGTCTTCAGCCGCCGGATACCGGGCTCGGCATCGCTGACATAGGTCAGCGATGCCTTTTCGGCCGCGATCTGCGCCCCGTTTTTTGGCACGACGTCGCCGGCAGCCGATCGGCCGTGCGACGATGCGGATCTCTCCAGCATGGTGGCTCCACGAAAATACCCCGTAGATAAGCCGCTGGCCGACCGCTGGTTCCCTGCCGTCGGAAAAGCCGGTCGCGCCGGCCGCTGGCCAGGGCCGAGCTACAAGGCGCCTTGCAGCGCTATCGGCGGAGCCGCTAGCCGGCGCCGCACCGCCAGCTTGAGCCTGTAGCGCAGGCACCGCCAGGCTTCCGAGCGCCGTTTCGGCGCCGCCGTCGCCACCGCGAGGAAGCGCGCGGCGGTGTCCAGATCGCCACGCGCGTAGTGGACGCGGGCGATCTTGAGGGCGACAAGCCCTTCCCTGGCCTTGAGCGCCGAGATCGGGATATTGCAAGCGGCGAGCGTGCGCAGTTCCTTGCGCCATTCCAGGAAACGCCGCACCGGGTTGATGGCAAAACGGTCGTCGGAACGCTCCGGCGAAACTTCATAAACCATGACGGGCTGCTCGATCATGGCCATCGATGCCTTGCTCATCAGCTGAGCCCAGAACAGCGTGTCCTCGTCATAGGCCAGCCCGACGGGAAACCGCGTCTGCCCGATCAGCCGCCGCGATGCCAGCACGCTGCCCACAGCGACCGAGCGTATATCGCCTGTGACATAGGCCGAGGCGTTTGCAAGGCAGCCCGCCTGATAGCCGTTCGGCACTTTGATCTTCCGGTCCTGGCCATCCACCCGTCGCCGGTAGGCGCCGACGATCATGTCTGCGGCCGGCTGGCTCTCCGCCCGCCGCAGCAAAGCGCGCAGCCCGCCTTGAAGATGCAGGTCGTCCCCGTCGATCAGATACACCCAGGGATGGATCGCCTGCGCCAGCGCCACGTTGCGCGCACCGCCGGCGTCGCGGCACTTGGCGGGCAAGACACGCAACGGCAGCGACAGCCGCGCCGCGGCCTGCCGTGCCGCATCCGCCGTACGGTCGGTCGACGCGTCATCGACCAGCAGCACCTCGCCGATGACCCCGGCCTCACTGCCGAGCGAGGCCAGCGTCGTCGCGATGGTTGCCGCCGCATTGTGGGCAGGAATGACGACGCTGACCGCTCTCAATTACAGACCTCGCGCTCCAGCGCATAAAGAATACAACTATTGGTGCCTTCAAAACGAATAGAGATTAGCCGCCGCGTCTACATTTGAGAAGTCGTCCTGTCCACTCTGAACTGCAGTTGACAGGCCTGAATTGCAGCGACAGGCCCCCTCGCGCATGCGGGTCCACTCCTAAGCCTTTTCGAGCACGACCGGAATGACGTCGACAGCCTGCTCGGCGACCTGTCCGCCGGTGGTCTTCAGCACGCCGACGATCGGCGCCACGTCCGAATAGTCGCGGCCATGGCCGACGGTGATGTGGTCGTTGCTGGCCCGCATGCCGTTGGTCGGGTCGAACTCCTGCCAGCCGGCGTCGCGCCCGCACCAGACCTTGACCCAGGCATGCATGGCATCGGCGCCTTCCAGGCGGGGCTTTCCCTTCGGCGGGATGGTGCGCAGGAAACCGCTGACATAGCCGGCCGGAATGCCGAGTCCCCGCAGGCCCGCGATCATGATGTGCGAAAAGTCCTGGCAGACGCCGCGCTTCAGCCGGAACGCGTCGCTGGCCAGGGTTCGCACCGTTGTCGCCTCGCCATCATAGGTGAAATCGCGATGGATGCGGTTGCACAGGTCGATCGCCATGCCGGCGGCCGATCCTCCGGCGCTGTCGCGTGCGTAAGCGGTAATCGCCGCATCAATGCCTGCGTGGCCGCTGGCGGCCAGGAAATGGTGCGGCGCGGCCGGTGCCAGCGACCGCACCGCCGTCAGTTCCTGCCTGAGCCGGTCGATGTCGGGCGACACGTCGAGCCCGGGTTCGGGCCGCGATACCGAAACCCGTGCGCTCATCCTGATGTCGAGCGTCTCATGCGCATCGCGAAAGACGACCGAAGTGACGTTGTTGCCGAAAAAGTCGGAAAAGTCCGATCGCTCGTTAGGCGCCGGCGCAAGCGAGAGCGACGCCGCGATGACGCGCTGCACGCCGGAAATCGTCGGCGGCAGCACACGGATCTGATGCCGGCCGCCGCCGGCCGCCGTGGCGTAGTCGTAATGGAGCTGAAGCCTGATATCGTAGAGCATGCTTTACTTTTCTTGTCTTGGCGCAGGTCCTTGTCGCAAAACCGTGCGACACTTTTGCGGAACCTCCCTTACCCGAAATAAGCTTTGGCGAGGCTGCTGTAGAGGCCGCCTATCTCGCTTGCGAGATCGTCCAGCGCCTTTGCCGTCATGTCCGAAGGCTCCTTGATGGCAATCTGCGTGTTGAGCTGCAGGATCTCCTTTGCCGCCGGCGACATGTGCCCCTCGCCGCCGACCGGCGGCAACAGGCCGATCTCGGCTTTCAGCCTTTCGAGCTGGAACAGGATGGAGCGCGGATTGAGCGGGTCGAGCGCCAGGAGATCGATCACCGTGCGCCTGCCGGCCTGCACCGGATATTGCCGGCGGTGGGTCATCACGCTGTCGCCGATCTCCAGCATCATGTCCAGTGCCCCGTCCGGCGCCTTGTCGCTGGTCAGCCGCGACAGCGTGCGGGCGATCTGGATACCGCGCTCCAGCCGCCGGCCGATCTCGAGGAAGCGCCAGCCGGCGAAGCGGTACATGTTCTCGTGCAGCAGGCCGGAAAAGCCGGCGAGCTTGCGCAGGATGACCGTCATCGCCCGCGTCGCGTCGTCGCCCGGCGCCACCGTGGTCGCGAACCGATGAATGGTCTTCGACAGGTCCTTGAGCGCCAGCCAGCCGTCGGGCGAGAAGCGGTCGCGAACCTGCCCGGCGCTGTACACCGCGCTGTCCAGCGTGGTGATCAGTCCGGACGGTATCGCCGTTTCGAGATCGACGCCGAACGGTTCGAGGTAATCCCTGATGTCGGCCAGCAGCGGCATGTCGGGATCGGAGGTCTCGGCCAGCCGCACATGATAGGCGCGCAGGATGCGCACCGTGTCTTCCGAGCGTTCGATGTAGCGGCCGAGCCAGGTCAGGTTTTCCGCCGCGCGGCTGGGCAGGCTGCCCGGCCTGGTGCGGTTGAAACTGTCGCCCTCTTGCGGCAGCAGCGTCTCGCGCTCCACCGGACGGTCGCTGACCACCCAGACATCCGCCGCCTGGCCGCCGCGCTGCATGGCGAGCGCCGTCGGGTCGAGCGGCAGGCCGACCCGGGCAAAGCCGCCCGGCATCACGGTCCAGCCCTCCGGGGTTCGCGCCAGGTAGACGCGCAGGCTCGCCGGCCGTGGCTCCAGCCGGCCGCCGACATAGACAGGTGTCGTCGACAGCGTCACGGCTTCCTGGCCGACGAAGCCGCCGCCGTCGCGCTCGATGCGCGCCACCAGCTCCGCCCGCTCGCCCGCCGACAGCGCCGAGCCGAGCCGCGTCTGTCCGTCATCCTCGAAGGCAAGCCTGGTCGACAGGGCCGGGCCGATCACCATGCGGTCTATATTGGCAAGCACATGGGCGCGTTCGGGTCCTTGCCCGCACCACCATGTCGCGATCGTCGGCAGCTTAAGCTCCTCGCCGCGCAGCTCGCGCGCGATATTGGGCAGGAAGGCGAGCAGCGCGCGCGTTTCCATCAGTCCGGAGCCCAGCGCATTGACGGTCGCAACCGCACCCCGGCGGACCGCCTCGACCAGCCCCGGCGTGCCGATCTGCGAATCCGAGCGCAGTTCGAGCGGATCGGCGAAGGCGGCATCGAGCCGCCGCCAGAGCACGCCGAGCGGCATCAGGCCCGAAACCGTCCGCACCATCAGCCTGCCACCCGAAACCGTGAGGTCCTCGCCTTCGAGCAGCATGATGCCGAGATAGCGGGCGATATAGGCGTGCTCGTAATAGGTCTCGTTGAGGGGCCCCGGCGTCAGGATGGCAACGCGGCCGTCGGTTTCCTTCGCCATGCCGATCAACGCGTCGCGGAAGCGGCGAAAGAAGCCGGCTAAGCGGTGGACATGCATCTCGCCATAGATATCGGACAGCGCGCGCGTCGTGGCGACCCGGTTTTCCAGCGCAAAGCCGGCGCCGGACGGCGCCTGGGTGCGGTCGCCCAGCACCCACCACTGGCCGTCCGGACCACGGCCGAGTTCGAAGGCGCAGAAATGCAGGAAATGACCGTCGGCCGGCCTTGTGCCGACCACGGGCCGCAAATATTCCGGGCTCGCGGCGATCAGCCCGGCGGGCAGTACGCCTTTCTCGACCAGCCGGTTCGGCCCGTAAATGTCGGCGATGGTTTCCTCGAACAGCTCGGCGCGCTGCACCAGCCCGGCGCTGATCGCGGCCCACTCACCGTCCTCGATGAGCAATGGAATGTGCGCCAGCGGCCATTCCCGCTCGTTGGCACCGGACTTGTCGTAGACGCGGTAATAGACGCCGGCGTCGCGTAGATACTGGTCGGCGCGGGCGAAGCGCTGGCCGAGCTCATCGGCGCCCAGCTCGTCGAGCGCCTCGATGAAGTGCTTCCAGACCGGACGGGGATTGCCCGACGCATCGACCATCTCGTCGGCGATACCGTCGATCGGCTGGTAGTGCTCCAGCAGGCTACGGGTCTGCGGCTTGCCGCGTACCCTCTTGTGATTCCCCTTTGCCATCGCTGATCAGAGTCTTGCCGGCCGCCTGAGGTCAAGGGTCATCGGAAAATCTTCCGCCGGTTGTTCCTCGCGCAGCACATAGAAGGATGGCGTGTGGCCGCGCGGCTCGAAGCGGGCGAGCCGGCGCGCCTCCGCCTCGTTGCCGTTGACCGGGAACGTGTCGTAGCTGCGCCCGCCGGGATGCGCGACATGGTAGACGCAGCCGCCGACTGCCCGCCCCGACCAGCGGTCATAGATGTCGAAGACCAGCGGCGTGTTGACCGGCAATGCGGGATGCAGGCCCGAAGCCGGCTGCCAGGCTTTGAAGCGGACGCCGGCCACCGCGATTTCCCTGTTGTCCGTCACCTTCATCGGCACGATGCGGCCGTTGCAGACGATGGCGTGACGCTCGGGGTTGAGCCCTTCGGTCTTGACCTGCAGCCGTTCGACCGAGGAATCGACGAAGCGCACGGTGCCGCCGATCGCGCCTTGCTCGCCCATGACATGCCACGGCTCCAGCGCCTGCCGCAATTCCAGCTTGATGCCGGCCTGGCTGACTTCGCCGCAGAACGGAAAGCGGAATTCGAGCTGCGCGTCGAACCATTCGGGACGGAACTCGAAGCCGTTGAGCTTGAGATCGTCGAGCACGTCGAGAAAATCCGCCCAGACATGATGCGGCAGCATGAAGCGGTCGTGCAGGGAGGTGCCCCAGCGCACAAAGCGTCCGTCGAGCGGGTTCTTCCACGCGCGCGCGATGATCGCCCGCACCAGCAATTGCTGCGCCAGCGACATGCGCGCGTTGGGCGGCATCTCGAAGCCGCGGAATTCGACCAGGCCGAGCCGCCCGGTCGGACCATCCGGCGAGAACAGCTTGTCGATGCAGATTTCCGAGCGGTGCGTATTGCCCGTGACGTCGGTCAACAGATTGCGGAACAGGCGGTCGACCAGCCATGGCAGGGGTGCTCCGCCTTGATCCGGGTGCGGCACCTGCGCCATCGCGATTTCGAGTTCGTAGAGCGAATCGTGACGCGCCTCGTCGAAACGCGGCGCCTGGCTGGTCGGGCCGATGAACAGGCCCGAGAACAGGTAGGACAGCGAGGGATGCCGCTGCCATTGCAGCACCAGGCTCTTCAGCAAATCGGGCCGGCGCAGGAACGGGCTGTCATTGGGCGTGGCGCCGCCGACGACGACGTGATTGCCGCCGCCGGTACCGGTGTGGCGGCCGTCGATCATGAACTTGTCGGCGCCAAGCCGCGTCTGCCGCGCCTCCTCGTAGATCGCCGTCGTGGTCGCCACGCAATCCTGCCAGTTGGAAGCCGGATGGATGTTGACCTCGATGACGCCGGGGTCCGGCGCGACGCGGATGACGTTGAGGCGCGGATCGTGCGGCGGGCCATAGCCCTCGATATGCACGGGCAGGCCGATCGCCTTTGCCGCGTTCTCGGCGGCGGCGATCAGTTCGAGATAATCCTCCAGCGCCTCGACCGGCGGCATGAACACGCAGAGCCGTCCGTCGCGCGGCTCGACCGAAAGTGCCGTGCGCACCGCGCCGCCGATCTCGGTGATTTCCTGTTCGACCCGGTCCTGCTGGGCGGTCGCGGCCGTGAAGGAAGCCGCCTGCTGGCGGCGCGCCATTTCATCGGCGCCTTCGCGTTCGGCCGGAGCCGGCCCCGGTAATATAGCTTCGCGCGCGGGCAGCGTCCCGCGCGGTAGCGACGGATCGACCGGCACGATGTAGGGAAACTGCTCCGGCGGAACATAGGGCAGCGTTCCCAACGGCAAGCGATAGCCGACCGGGGAATCGCCCGGCACCAGGAATAGCCGGCCGCGCCGCGTCGTCCATTTTTCCGACCGCCAGCGCTGGCCCGAAGCCTGGCTGTTCCAGCGTTGCACCGGCAGCACGTAGCCCGATGGTTTGGTCAGCCCGCGTTCGAACACTTTTGCCATGCGGCTGCGTTCTTCCGGATCCTCCAGCTTGGAATTGGACGGATCGACATTGTCGGGCAGCTTGCCTTCCTTGAGCAGCCACTCGGCCGGATCCTCATAGGCTTCGCTGACCATGGTCTCGTCTATGCCGAGTTCGCCGGCGATCGCGGTGAGCAGGCTCTCGGCCTGTTTCGGCCCGATATCGGCCTCGCTCTTTTCGTGCGCGATCAGCGACGGATCGCTCCACACCGGCTCGCCGTCGGTGCGCCAGTAGAGCGAGAAGGTCCAGCGCGGCAGGCTTTCGCCCGGATACCACTTGCCTTGCCCGTAATGCAGAAAGCCGCCCGGCGCGAAGCGTTCGCGCAGCTTTCGGATCAGCACGTCGGCCTTCTCGCGTTTGGTCGGCCCGACGGCGGCGGTGTTCCACTCGTCCGCTTCGAAATCGTCGATCGACACGAAGGTCGGCTCGCCGCCCATGGTCAGCCGCACGTCGCCCGCAGCAAGTGCCGCATCGACCTTGTTGCCGAGCGCATCGAGGGCCTGCCAGCTTTCGTCTGAAAACGGCTTGGTGATGCGCGGATGCTCGGCGATGCGGTCGACCCGCATGTCGAAGCCGAACTCGACTTCGGCAAAGCTCGCCATGCCGGAAATCGGCGCCGCGTTGCGGAAATGCGGCGTCGCGGCGAGCGGCACGTGGCTTTCCCCGGTGAGCAGCCCGGAGGTCGGGTCGAAGCCGATCCAGCCGGCGCCAGGAAGATAGACCTCGCACCATGCATGCAGATCGGTAAAATCGACCGATGTGCCGGGCGGCCCGTCGAGCGCGACGAGGTCGGGCTTGAGCTGGATCAGATAGCCCGACACGAAGCGCGCCGCGATCCCGAGATTGCGCAGGATCTGCACCAGCAGCCAGCTCGAATCGCGGCACGACCCTTTCTTCGCGGCCAGCGTTTCCTCCGGCGAGAACACGCCGGTCTCCATGCGCACAATATAGGCGATCTCGCGCTGCAGCCTGGCATTGAGATCGACGAGGAAATTGACAGTATTCGGCGCGCTGCGGTCGATGGTTGCGAGCAAGGCCAACAGCAGCGGTCCCGCCGGCTCCGGTGTCCGGTAGATGGCGAGATCGTCGCGGATCTCTTCCGGGTATTCGAACGGAAACGTCTCGGCCGATGGCTCGACAAAAAAATCGAACGGATTGTAGACCGTCATGTCGGCGACGAGGTCGACTTCGATCTTGAGTTCGCTCACCGGCTCCGGAAAGACAAAGCGGGCAAGGAAATTGCCATACGGGTCCTGCTGCAGGTTGACGAAGTGGTTCGCCGGCTCGACCTTGAGCGAATGGCTGAGCACCTTGGTGCGGGAATGCGGCGCCGGTTGCAGCCTGATGATCTGTGGGCCGAGCACCACCGGCCGGTCGTATTTATAGTGGGTCAGGTGGTAGACGGCTGCCAGAATTGCCATGGGGCCCCGGAGATCGGCGTTTCATCAACCGAACCTTGGCACATCCGGCCGCCATTCTCCAAGCGGATGTTGCGGTGCACACCGCGGCAAGTCGGCTGAACCTGTGGAGCCGGCGGGCCGGAAACGCCACGCATCGCCCGCATTTGGGCCGTTCCAGCCATGAATGATGGCTCAGTGAGGCGCTCCAAAATACTTGGTCCGCAGCGCCTCGATTTCACCCGCATCACGGGCGCCGAGCAGCTCTATCGTCAGTGGGCGGGCCAAGAGGCTCTGGAGCGGAAGCGCGAAACCATACTTGTCTGGTTCGAACAGGCGCCCGACCACTCTCACCGGCAGATTGCGATGCGTATAGGCATAGTATTCGAGAACCGGCGCGTCGGCGATGATGGCGGTCACTTCGCCATTCACCAAGCCTTCGACGGCGCGATCCAGACCAGGATAAGTCTGTGTCTGCAGTCCCCGTTCCCGAGCAAAATTCTCCTCGACCGTTCCCGTCAGCACGCCGACCGTCCTGTCGGTGAGATCGGCGATGCCGTTGATCCGGTTGGTGAGCGAAAGGGTCGTCATCACGCTCGTGACCGACGAGGTGACATAAGCAAGCACCGCGACACCGCAAATCAGCCATAGACCCTGCCAAATGCGCCCGATCCAGCCGAAGAGATTCCTTCGCGACGATGCCTTGCCGGACGCCGCGACCGACATCACCGTGTAGAAGCTCTCGGCGATACCGTCGCGCCACCGTTTGGGGAAAGCCTCGTCGAACTGGCGATCGAAGATGGTGAGCAGGACCGTGGCAACCATGATGATCAGGGCGATCCAGCCATAGGCTGCCAGGAAGCCGGCATCGCTGAGACCCGCAATCAGATTGCTGAAGCCCCTTCCCTGATCCGTTCCGGTCATGATCCGCATACCGCCGTCGAACCAGGGTTGGGTGAAATCGATCCGTTCCGCCCGGGGCCGATTTATGGTGAGGTTGGTGATTGCCACGTCGACTTTGCCGGAAGCAGTCGCCTCGACGAGATCGTGCACCGTTTGGAATTCGATGTAATGATACTGGCGGCCCAGTTTCGGGGCGATATCCTGCCAGAGATCGACGGCCATGCCGGTGAACCGTCCGTTTTCCTTCATGACGAAGGGAGGATTGACGAAGACCCCGACATTCAGTGGCTCGGAAGTGTGCTGCGCCTGGGCGGCAACCTGTGGCCACACCAGGGTCAGGAGCAGAACGAAGGAGCCGGCTAAAGCAATTCCAGGAAGAGTGTGAAACGGTTTTCCCGGGAAAAGCGCACAGCGCTTTCTCTTGGGAATTGCGTAAAAACAAAGAGATAGAGCGGTTCGGCGTTTTCGTGAAACGGTGAATCGCTCTCGCCTGGACCACATCCGCATGGCGATCCATCCGCGAGAACATTGAAAACCCGATGACCAGCTCTCGCGGGATTGTCGACGGACGGACTTAGGACGATGCGACCGGCCTCTGTGCAGCACACGGCAGCGTTGAAAAAATCGAATGGGCGAGCAGTTTTTCTTTCGACCTGTGCAACGGGATGGCCCGGTTCGAGAAAAATACGAACAATAAATCAGGAAATAGACGATCATATAAGAAGCCACTTCGTCGTATTATTTTCCGTTCCTCACCAAAGTTCGTCAAAATATGGAATATTTCTTGTAATAACATTCGATCAGTGGAATAAAGACGATATCAAATTCCCAGCTCTTTCTGTTGACAGAATTTCAGTAACTGCTAAGGTAGCCGTGATCGTTCCAAATTATTAAGCATTTTCAAAAATCAACCTGCGATATGACAATTTTTCCTTGCCATAGGTCGGCCTCGGACGCAACTTTTTGACGACAGCTGCATCAGCGGCTTGTTGGCATGCTTGGGCGGACGGGCGCTAGGCATGGAGAGGGAAAACGAGATACGCCATTCGCCCTCGCGGGGAGCATTCCTCTCGACGTAAGAGATTACGACAGCCGAGTCATCGGCTGCATGGGCCGGTCTCGGGGCAACCAGTTTCTGGCAGACACCCAGGCTCTTGACTGCATCCTGTTCAGGTCGCCATCGGCTATCGAGTTGGTGCCCCTTGTAAGCCAATCGGAGGAATAAACGATGAAGCTCGTAATCTATGCGACCCTGGTCGCCGCCTCGATGGCGATCGCCGGTTGTACCACGGACGAAATGGATCGAAAGATTGACGACCGGCCGCAATTCGACAGGAACGGAAATCCCAACTTCGATACGCGGGGCCGCTACATCGGCTGCCATGGGCTTGGATGTCAGGTCGACGATCCTGATGACGGCGATCAAACCATCGACGACAGACCGCAGTACGACAAACAAGGCAATCCGAACTTCGATACGCAAGGCAACTACCAGGGCTGCCACGGCATCGGCTGCGAGGTCGATACGCCGGACGACGGCGGTTCATCGGACGACGACGATTCCGGCTGATCGACCCTGACAAGGAGGAAGGCAATCATGTCTGAACGTTGGCAGGACAGCGCGCGGTAGAGCGCAGCATTTTCCCAGGATCTAAAAGAACGCCTGTATTCCCGTCTGCGCCCGTCCCAGGATGAGCGCGTGCACGTCATGCGTGCCTTCATAGGTGTTGACGGTTTCCAGGTTCTGCGCGTGGCGCATGACGTGGTAGCCGATCTGGATGCCGTTGCCGCCATGCATGTCGCGGGCTTGGCGGGCGATATCGAGCGCCTTGCCGCAATTGTTGCGCTTGACGATCGAGATCATTTCCGGCGCCATCTTGCCTTCGTCGAGCAGGCGCCCGACGCGCAAGGACGCCTGCAGGCCGAGCGCGATCTCGGTCTGCATGTCGGCGAGCTTCTTCTGGTAAAGCTGCGTGCCGGCCAGCGGCTTGCCGAACTGCTTGCGGTCGAGGCCGTACTGGCGGGCGCGATGCCAGCAATCCTCGGCCGCCCCCATCGCGCCCCAGGAAATGCCGTAGCGAGCCCGGTTGAGGCAGCCGAACGGACCCTTCAAGCCGGAGACATTGGGCAGCAGCGCGTCCTCGCCCACTTCGACGCCTTCCATCACCACTTCGCCGGTGATCGAGGCCCGCAGCGACAGCTTGCCGCCGATCTTCGGCGCCGACAGCCCCTTCATGCCCTTTTCCAGCACGAAGCCGCGGATCTCGTCCTTGCCGTTCTCGCCCTTCAGCTTCGCCCAGACGACGAACACGTCGGCGACCGGCGCGTTGGAAATCCACATCTTCGAGCCGCTAAGCTTGTAGCCGTTGGCGGTCTTCTCGGCGCGCGTCTTCATGCCGCCCGGATCGGAGCCGGCATCCGGCTCGGTCAGGCCGAAGCAGCCGATCCATTCGCCGCTGGCGAGCTTGGGCAGGTATTTCCTGCGCTGTTCGTCCGAGCCATAGGCATGGATCGGATACATCACCAGCGACGACTGCACCGACATCATCGAGCGGTAGCCGGAATCGACACGTTCCACTTCGCGCGCCACCAGCCCGTAGGTCACATAATTGGCGCCGAGGCCGCCGAATTCCTCGGGAATGTTGATGCCGAGCAGACCGGCCTCGCCCATCTCGCGAAAAATCGCCGTGTCGAAGGTCTCGTTGAGATAGGCCTCCTCGATGCGCGGCGCGAGCTTGTCGGCGGCGAAGGCCGCCGCCCCGTCCCGCACCATGCGCTCGTCTTCCGAAAGCTGGTCCTCGATCAGGAACGGGTCTTCCCAGACGAATGCATTCTTGTCGGCGGCCATGGCGTTCTCGATCCTCAAACGGGTGGGAGCCCGGCTTATCGACCTGCGGCTCGAAAAAATCAAACGAAATTGCTTCACCGATCAATGAGCGCTAGTAATGGATCATGAACGTCCAACGCCGTCTTTTGCCTAGTATCAGCGCCCTTGCCGCGTTCGAGGCGGTGGCCCGCCTCGGCAGTTTCACCGCCGCCGCCCAGGAGCTCGACCTGACCCAGGGCGCCGTCAGCAGGCAGATAGGGCTGATCGAAGACCAGTTCGGCCGCAGGCTTTTCGAGCGCGACAGCCGCAATGTCAGGCTGTCGGCGGCGGGCGAGATGTATGCCGACGCGGTGCGCGCAGCGCTTGGCCAATTGCGTGATGCAGCTCTTGGATTGATGAGTAATCGGCATAGTGGCATCCTGAACCTCGCCATCCTGCCGACCTTTGGCACACGCTGGCTGATGCCGATGATCCCCGATTTCGTCCAAAACAATCCAGACATCACCATCAACTTCGTTACCCGCATCGGCCGCTTCGACTTCGCCCGCGAGCGGCTGGATGCCGCCATCCACTATGGCCTGCCGGACTGGCCGGAAGCCGATTCCACCCTGCTGGTGCGCGAAACGGTGGCGCCGGTGGTGTCGCCCGAATTCCTCGCCGGCCGCGCCATCGCCGCGCCGGCCGATATCGGCCGGCTGCCGCTGCTGCACATGGCTACCCGGCCCGGCGCCTGGACCGAATGGTTCGAGCATCAGGGCTTGAGCGCGCCGACCGGACCGGGCATGCAGTTCGAGCAGTTCGGCACCGCCGCCCAGGCCTGCATGGCGGGGCTCGGCGTGGCGCTGTTGCCGCTGATCCTCATATCAGGCGAATTGCAGCGCGGCCAGTTGGTGCCGGCGCCCGGCCAGCCGATGCAGAGCCGCAGCGCCTACTATCTCGTCGTCCCGCACGACAAGCGCGGTCATCCGCCGGTCGCGAGTTTTCGAGATTGGCTGATGGGCCAGGTTGAAAAGGACCCGGCTGTTCTGGCGTGGTAGCTACTTCCGCTTCAACGCATCCGCCAGCGCCGCGCCGAACGCCCCTTGCTGCGCCGGCCGTTCCGGCTGGCGCTGCGGTGCCGGCGAACGCGGCGCCGGCCTGCCGCCGCCATTGTCGCGCGGGCCGTTGCGTGGTGCCGCGCCCTCGCCGCCATCCCTGCGCATGGACAGCGCGATGCGCTTGCGCTTGATATCGACGTCGACGACGCGCACCTTGACCACATCGCCGGCCTTGACCACCTCATGCGCGTCCTTGATGAAGCGGTCAGCCAGTTGCGAGACATGCACCAGCCCGTCCTGATGGACGCCGATATCGATGAAGGCGCCAAAGGCGGCGACATTAGTCACCGTGCCTTCCAGCAGCATGCCGGGTTTCAGATCCTTGATGTCGTCGATGCCGTCGGCGAAGGTCGCCGTCTTGAAGCCGGGCCGCGGATCGCGGCCGGGCTTTTCCAGCTCGGCCAGGATGTCGCGCACCGTCGGCAGGCCGAAACGCTCGTCGACGAAGACGCGCGGGTCGAGCGCCTTCAGCGCCGCGCTGTCGCCCATCAGCGAACGCACGTCGCGTCCGCAGGCGGCAACGATCTTTTTCGCCACGCCATAGGCCTCCGGATGCACCGACGAGGCGTCGAGCGGCTCACTGCCATTGGCGATGCGCAGGAAGCCGGCGGATTGTTCGAACGCGCGCGGTCCAAGCCGCGCCACCTTGAGCAGGTCCTTCCGGCTGGCGAAGGGCCCGGTGGCATCGCGATGCGCGACGATGGCATCGGCCAGCGACGCGCCGAGGCCCGAGACACGTGCCAATAGCGGCGCCGAGGCGGTGTTGAGATCGACGCCGACGGCGTTCACCGCATCCTCGACCACAGCTTCCAGCGAGCGGCTGAGCCGGTACTGGTCGACATCGTGCTGGTACTGGCCGACGCCGATCGATTTCGGTTCGATCTTGACCAGCTCGGCCAGCGGATCCTGCAGCCGTCGCGCGATCGACACGGCACCGCGCAGCGACACGTCGAGGCCCGGGAATTCCGCCGCGGCCGTCGCCGATGCCGAATAGACCGAGGCCCCGGCCTCGCTGACGATCACCTTGAGCGGCTTCGGCCCGCCATCGGCAGGCATGTCGGACAGCATGTCCGCCACCAGCTTTTCCGTCTCGCGGCTGCCGGTGCCGTTGCCGATCGAGATCAGCTCGACCTTGTGCAGGCGAACGAGCCTGGCGAGTTCCGCCTGCGTGCCGCGCACATCGTTCCTGGGCGGGAACGGGTAGACCGTCGTCGTTGTCAGCACCTTGCCGGTGCCGTCGACCACCGCCACCTTGACGCCGGTGCGGATGCCGGGGTCGAGCCCCATCGTCGGCCGCGACCCGGCGGGCGCGGCGAGCAGCAGATCCTTCAAATTGCGGGCGAAGACATGGATCGCCTCCTCCTCCGCCCGCTCGCGCAAGTCGCGCATCAGATCGAGCGTCAGGTGCAGCGACAGCTTGATGCGCCAGGTCCAGCCCGACACCTCCATCAGCCAGCGGTCGCCCGGCAGGCTGCCGCCGATCGCATAGGCATTGGCGATCATCCGCTCGACCGGCTTCACCGCCGAGGTGTCGTCGGCATCGACCTCGATATCGAGTGAAAGCACTTCCTCGTTGCGGCCGCGAAGCATGGCCAGCGCGCGGTGGCTCGGCACGTTTGCCCAGCGCTCGACATGGTCGAAATAATCGGAAAATTTCGCTCCCGCCTCCTGCTTGCCGTCGACCACCCTGGCGCGCATGAAGGCGCGTTCCTTCATGTAGCTTCGCAACTTGCCGACCAGATCGGCATTCTCGGCGAACTGTTCCGACAAGATGTCGCGCGCGCCTTCCAGCGCCGCCTTGGCGTCGGCCACCTCTTCGGTCACATAGGCCAGGGCCAGCTCGGCCGGCACCAGCGAACGGTCGGCCAGAATGGCTTCCGCCAGCGGTCCCAGCCCGCGCTCCCTGGCGATCTCGGCCTTGGTACGGCGCTTGGGCTTGTAGGGCAGGTAGATGTCTTCCAGTTCCGCCTTGGTGGTGGCGGCGGTGATCTTGCCTTCAAGCTCCTCGGTCAGCTTGCCCTGCTCGCGGATCGAACCAAGGATGGTGTCGCGGCGCGCATCGAGCTCGCGCAGATAGACCAGCCGCTCCGAAAGCAGCCGCAACTGCGTGTCGTCGAGCCCGCCGGTCACCTCCTTGCGGTAGCGCGCCACGAACGGCACCGTAGCGCCCTCGTCGAGCAGTCCGATCGCCGCGGCCGCCTGTTCGGGCCGCGCCGTGATCTCCGCCGCGATGATGGCCGCGATGCGCTTGATGTCGGATGCCATGTCGTTCCTGCTCTTCCCGAAAAGAGCGGCGACCATAGGCGCAGATATCAGGTCCGCCAACCGTGACGTTTTCGCCGGCGACAGAGGTCCACAGGAAAGCGCGCACCAATGTTGCGGCCGCTTA
The DNA here is from genome assembly GCF_040320945.1 of Mesorhizobium sp. M0587. Lineage (NCBI taxonomy): Bacteria > Pseudomonadati > Pseudomonadota > Alphaproteobacteria > Hyphomicrobiales > Phyllobacteriaceae > Mesorhizobium > Mesorhizobium sp. M0587. The sequence continues at coordinate 103,016 of NZ_JAMYQP010000004.1, read as the reverse complement.
GACCATCCGGCTCAGCGCTTCGAAAAACGCGACGATCTCGATATCGAGCGGATCGTCCACCGGCTCCGGCTGCGACGACATCTTGGCGATCACCACTTCGCTCCCGGGATCGACATAGAGCCACTGGCCGTGGATGCCGATGCCGCAATAGGCACCACCGGCCGCTCCGGTCTGGTACCATTTGTTGCGATAGCGGCCGTTCGGGAACAGCGGCAGCATCGTGCCGCGCTGCCAGGCTTGCCAACTGCCGCCCGTGCTGGTCGTGTCGCGCACCCAGGCCTCGGGCACGATGCGCCGGCCATTGGCTATGCCGCCTTGCCGCATCATCTCGCCGACGCGCGTCAGGTCGCGCGGCGTCACCGAAATGCCGCCGGCGGTGCGGGCCGTGCCTTCCATGTCGACCGACACCGAGGCTTCGCTGACGGCGCCGAGCGGCAGCCACAGTTTCTCGCGCATCAGATCGGTGAAGCGATGGCCCGACGCGCGCTCCAGCAGCAGGCCGAGCAGGTCGGAATTGGGCGAGCGGTAGCGGAATGTCTGGCCGTGCGGCTCGGCGAGGCGCTGCAAGCTCAGGATGAATTCGCGCAGGCTTTCCGTGCCGCCGCCCGGATTCCACAGCGTGGCGCGGCGGTAACGCGCAAAGGCGCTTTCCGGATCGAGATAGGCCTCCTCGAAATCGAGGCTGACGCTCATGTCGAGCACATGCCGCGCGCTGGCATCGCCATAGGCCGAGCCGGCGGCTTCAGGGATATAGGTCGTCACCGGCGCCTCCGGATCGAACACCCCCTCGCCTTCCAGTATGCCGGCGATGATGGCTGTCAGCGATTTGCTGATCGAAAAGATGACGTGGCGGGCGCCGAGATCCATATGCGGCGCGAACCAGTCGCCGACGATCTTGCCACCTTTCATCACCGTCAGCGCGTCGGTGCTCGAGCGGGCGAGGAATTCCGCCACCGTCTCCGGCGCGTCGGCGACCGTGACCCTTTCGCCGAGCAGGCCGCTGATATCCCGGACGGCCGGTTCGCCGCTGCCCGATCCAGCCGCCACGCATGCGCTCGGCACCAGTTCGCCGAGATTCTGGAACGACCATCGATTGAACGGGTTCTCGCGCCAATTGGCGAGCAGCACCTGGTTGCGGCGGAAACCGTATCGGGCCTCGAACGCGGTCTTGCCGGTCATGGCATGTCCTTCCAGGTCTTCTTTGGGTTTTAGAGGCTGCCTCAGGCGAGTGCGGCTGCGATGGCGTGCACGGCTTTCAGCGTCGCCACCGAGTGGGCAACGTTGCTGAAGTCCGGCCAGGTCGAAAGCTTCACCACGACCATTCCGGTGTCCCAGTCGATATGGATCATCTGCCCGAACACGCCCCGGCACATCAGCGCCCGCGAACGCGGATTCTCGATCCAGAACTGGTTGCGGTAGCTGCCCTCCGGCAGGCTCGGACTGAAGCTTGGTCCATGCCTGCCGTTGCGCGTCGCCTCGATCCAGTCGGCCGGCACGATGCCGCCGCCATTGTCGAGGATCAGCTGGCCGAAACGGCCATAATCGCGCAGCGTCGCGTTGAAGCCGCCATCGGCCACCGCATAGCCGGCGCTGTCGACGGTGAAGCAGGCGCTTTCATCGGCGCCGAGCTTCTGCCAGAGTTCTTCCGAAACCAGTTGCGGCAGGCGCTTGCCGGTGACCCGCTCCATGATGAAGGCGAGCACGTCGGTCTCGATCGAGCGGTATTCGAACACTGCGCCATGCGGGCGCACCATTTCCTTCAAGCCGAGGATCAGCTCGAACATATGCGACGGCCAGCGGAAATCCGGATCGCTGCCCGGCGGGACCGGCTTCCAGCCGGTGGCAACATCGACCTGGCCGATGTCGGAATAGGGATCGGTATATTCCTCGGAGAAACGCACCCCGCTGGTCATGTCGAGCACATGCTGGACGCTGGCGCCTGCCCAGCCGGTCTCGGCCAGCTCCGGCAGGTATTCGGTCACCGGCCTAGCCGGATCGATCACGCCGCGCCCGGCCAGTATGCCAAACACCGAGCCGGTCACCGACTTCGCCATCGATTGCGATAGATGCAGCGTGCGCTCGCCCATGCCGTTGAAATAACGCTCATAGGCAACCTTGCCGTCCTTGAGCACCAGGAAGCCGTCCGTGTAGGTCTCGTCGAGCAGGCCGGCGAGCGTCGTCGGCGCTCCCGTGCTGTCCTCGACCGCCAGCCCGTCGAGATCGATCTCGGCGCGCTCGAAACGGTGGCGATGGCCATTGCCGCGCCAGACCTCGGCGGTCGGCAGAATTTCGCGGATGTGCTGGAATGCCCAGCGGTTCCAGGGTGGCCGGTCCCAGTCGAGCTTCGGCGGCACCATGGCGGGCGGCGAGCCCTGCATGATCGGCGGCCGTGGATCGGAGTTGCGGTAGGAGTCCATGAAAGCCGTGCCCTGTGAACAGGAAAACGGGCCCGGCGGCGCATGCCGCCGGGCCCGTCGGTCTGCGGTTACTTCTGCAGCTCGGTCCAGATCTTGGTGTAGATTTCCTGGATTTCCGGGGCGCACATCTGCTGCAACTCGGCATGCGGCTTGTCAGCCGCCGGAATGACGACTTCCGGCGCGTCCTTCATGTCGGCTGGCATATATTTATCCGAGCCGGTGATGGCGTTGGCGTAGCGGTGGAAGGCCGAGAGGCCCGCCGCGTTTTCCGGATCCATGATGAAGTTCTGGAACAGCTTGGCGTTCTCGACATTCTTGGCTTCCTTGAGAACGACCACATTGTCGCTCCAAAGGCCAAAACCTTCCTTCGGATAGTTGTAGTGGATGGCCGGGTTGGCCAGCCGCTGGCGCAGCGCCGAGCCGTTCCAGTCGCTGGTCGCCTTGAAATCGCCGGCGCCCATCTTTTCGATGGTGTTGTATTCCATCGCGATCCAGTTCGGCTTGGCGGCGACGAGCGTGTCGCGCACCTTCTTCAGCACCGTTTTGTCGGTGGTGCATTGCTGGCCGCCGACATACTTGATCGCGGCGAAGATGACGTCGTTCATTTCGGGAACGACATTGACCTTGCCCTTGAGCTCGTCGGGCGTGTTGAAGATGATGCCCCAGCTGTCGGCAGGCCCCTTGTAGGCGTCGGTGTTGACGACCACGCCGACAGTGCCCAGGGCCCACGGCACCGAATATTTGCGGCCCGGGTCGAAATCGGGATTGGCCCATTCCGGCGCCACGTTCTTGAAGTTTTCCATCTTGCCCGGATCGGTCTCCTGCACCAGGCCTTCCTTGATCCAGATCGGCACGTAGGTCTGCGAAGGCACGGCGATGTCGAAACCAGTGCCGCCCTGGCGAACCTTGGCCAACGCGGTATCGTTTGAATCGTAGTCGGTGATGGTCACCTTGACGTTGTACTTGGCTTCGAACTTCTTGATCACGTCGGGGCTGGTGTAATTGCCCCAATTGTAGATGTTCAGCACGCCGTCGGCGCGGGCAAGGCCCGTCGAAGCGAGCAGCGCCAACCCCATGGCGGTCGCGGTTGTCTTCCAGTTCATGGTCTTAACTCCCATTTCAGGTTCAGTCCTGTTTCCTGCTGACGAAGAAAAACAACGTGACGATCGCGACCGAAAGCAGCAGGAAGGCGGTCGATATCGCGTTGATCTCGGGTGTGATGCCGCGGCGGATCTGGCCGAGCATGTAGGTGGGCAGCGTATCCTGACCGCCGGATTTGACGAACTCGGTGATGACCACGTCATCGAGCGAGATGACGAACGCCAGCATCAGTCCGGCCAGGACGCCGGGCCACAGAAGCGGCAGCGTGATGCGGCGGAAGGTCTTCCACGGCGTTGCGTAAAGATCGGCGGCGGCGCGTTCCAGCGTCAGGTCCATGTTCTCCAGCCGCGCCCGGATCGGCAGGTAGGCGAAGGGAATGCAGAACGCCGTGTGCGCGGCGACCAGGTAGCCGATGCCGGAGTAGCCGGTGAATATCTTGATGCGCGAGAAGAAGATCAGCAGCGCGACGCCGGTGACGATCTCGGGCACCATCAGCGGCTGGTTGATCGCCGCGTATTTGAAGGTAAGGCCGGGATAGGGCGCCGTTCGCGTGGTGGCGAGCGCGGCCATGGTGGCGAAGATGGTGGCCAGCACCGCCGCGATGGAGCCGATCTGGAACGAGCGCAGCGTCGCGTCGATAACTTGCGTGTTCTGCCATGCCGACTGGAACCATTTGAGCGAAAACCCGCCCCATTCGGATGTCGAACTCGCCGCGTTGAAGGCATAGACGACCAGCACGATGATGGGCAGATAGAGCACGACGAAGCAGGTCGCCGCGATCGCGGTGAATCCCGGCTGGTGCTTGATGGAGAAATTGTCAGCCATGCCGCACCCCCGATTTTCCGGCATTGCGCACATAGGCAAGCAGCGCCACCATGACGATGATCATCACCGCGATCGACAGCGCCGAGCCTAGCGGCCAGTTGCGGCCCTGCCCGAACTGCAATTCGATCAGGTTGGACAGCATCATGTTCTTGCCGCCGCCAAGCACGCTGGGCGTCACATAGGCACCGAGGGCTGGAATGAAGACCAGGATCGAGCCGGCGATGACCCCCGGCTTGACCAGCGGAAAGATGATCTTCCGCAGCACCTTGAAGCGTGTCGCGTAGAGATCGTACCCGGCCTCGACCAGACGGAAATCGAGCTTCTCCATGCTGGCATAGATCGGCAGCACCATCAGCGGCAGGTAGACATAGGCCATGCCGATCAGGATGGCCGTGTCGGTGTAGAGGATCTGGACCGGCGCCGAGACGATGCCGAGCTTCAAGAGGATCGCGTTGATGATGCCTTCGTTGCGGATGATCTGCAAAACGGCGAAGGTGCGGATCAGGAGGTTGGTCCAGAACGGGATGGTGATCAGGAACAGCCAGAGATCGCGCGTCTTTTCACTGCGCGTCGCCATGAAATAGGCGGTCGGAAATCCGAGTGCCAAGGTCGCCAGCGTCGTCACTACCGCAAGCTTGATCGAGCGCAGGAAGATCGTGACATGCGCTGCCGCGACCGACAGCGTATCGTCGAAAATGTCGCGTTCCATGAACACCGACAGCCAGGCTTCCGGCGAGAATTGCCATTTCACGTCCCCATAAGGGCCGGGCGTCAGGAACGAATAGACGAGCACGATCAGCAACGGGCCGGTCGCCGCCAGGAAAATGACCAGCAGCGCCGGCGCTGACAAAAGCCAGCGGTCGCGGACATCGCGCCGCTCCGCTGCCTTGGCGACTTCTTCCGCGGTCGCCATGATCAGTCCTTCAACACCTGGGCGGCATCGTTGCCGATGGAAATACCGACCTTGTCGCCCTGTTCGAACCCGCAACCGGCGCTGCGGCTGTTCTGCTGGCGAACCGTGAAGGCCTCGCCGCTGTCCAGGCGAACATGAATGTGCGTGTCGGTGCCGAAGTAAACGATGTTTTCCACTAGCCCGGCCAGGTCGCCCTTGGCCTTGGTCAGCTTGGCGTGCTCTGGCCGCACCACCACAGTGGCGTTGTCCTTGGGCTGGAACCCCTCGGCCACCGTGGCGTCGATCGTCGTCCCGGATTTGAGCGTCGCGCGCGCCTTGCCGTTGCCGACGCCGGAAATGGCCGCTGTCAGGAAATTGGTCTCGCCGATGAAGTCGGCGACGAAACGTTCCGCCGGCTTGTCGTAGATATCCCAGGGCGAGCCGACCTGCAGGATCTTGCCCGACGACATGACCGCGATGCGGTCCGACATCGTCAGCGCCTCTTCCTGGTCGTGGGTGACGAAGATGAAGGTGATGCCGGTCTCATGCTGGAGCCGTTTCAGCTCTATCTGCATCTCCTTGCGCAGCTTGTAGTCCAGCGCGGAGAGCGGTTCGTCGAGCAACAGCACTTTCGGCTGCGGCGCCAGCGCCCTTGCCAGCGCGACGCGCTGCTGCTGGCCGCCGGAAATCTGGCTGGTGCGGCGACCCGCCAGCGCCTCCATCTTGACCAGCTTCAGCATCTCGGCGACGCGCGCCTTGATCTGGGCCTTTGGCTTGCCCAGCATCTCCAGGCCAAAGCCGATATTGTCGGCGACCGTCATGTGCGGGAACAATGCGTAGGACTGGAAGACGGTGTTGACCGGCCGCTTGAACGGCGGCAGTGGCGCGATGTCCTGGCCGTAGAGCAGGATTTCGCCGGCGGTTGGAAAGTCGAAGCCGGCAATCAGCCGCAACAACGTCGTCTTTCCGCAGCCGGATGGTCCCAGCAGCGTGAAGAACTCGTTCTCGCGGATGGATACCGAGACGGTGTCGAGGGCGGCGACCTGCCCCTCACCTGATCCAAAAATTTTGCTTACTTTTACTACTTCAATCGCATTCCGATCCGGTTTGTCCGGCACGATTACGCCTCATTGTTGACCCCGCTCTTGCTGGCGGAGCTCTTCCCCTGTTGGATGTGACCACACGGCCGGTAGGTTGGCAAGCCCGGCATTGAATCACAGTTCAGTCAGTCATTTCGCCTCGAGCGGTCCGTCGTTTTACTGAAACGCCGAACCGCTTCATCTCTTTGTTTTTACGCAATTCCAGGCGGAAAACCGTTTCACGCTTTCCTGGAATTGCCCTAGCAAGCCTCATGCCATTGTCAGGCCTGATAGGTGATCTTGCCGCCGCAGATCGTCGTCGCCGGCCGCACCTTGTGCAGATCGGCAGGCGCCGTTTTCTCGATATCGGCCGACAGAACGACCAGATCGGCCATGTAGCCGGGTTTCAGCATGCCTTTGCGGTGCTCGGCGAACTCGGCATAGGCGCCCTCGACCGTGTATGCGGCGAGCGATTCCCGTAGCGAAAAGCTCTGGTCCGGGTCGCTTTCTGCCCATGGTTTGCGCAGCACTGCCGCCTGAATGCCCAGGATCGGGTCGATCGGCGACACCGGCCAGTCCGACGCGAAGACGACATGCGCGCCGGCATCCTTCAAGGTCCGCCAGGCGTAGCTCAGCGGCCAACGGGCCCGCCCGATGCGCGACACGGTCGGCTCCAGCGGAAAATCCATGGCGCCGGGCGGGTGCGGCGGCTGCATTGAAGCGATGGCGCCGAGTTCGGCGAAACGCGGCACGTCGGCGGCGGTAATGACCTCGATATGCTCGACCCGGTGGCGGCTGTCGCGCTTGCCGTTTGCCTTCCGTGCCGCCTCGTAGCCGTCGAGAACCGCGCGCACCGCGCCGTCGCCGATCGAATGCACGGCGATCTGCAGGCCACGCCTGTCGACGGCGACGGCCAGATCGATGAACTGTCGCGGCGTGAACAGCGGCTCGCCGACCCAGTCCGGGCGGTCGGCATAGGGTTCGACCATGACCGCCGTCCAGGAATCGAGCACGCCGTCGTAGAACACCTTGACCATGCCCGATGACAGCCAGTCGCCATTGTAGCGCTCGGCCATGACGGACGCCTTGTCGAGCATGTCGAGCGTCATGAAATTCTTGTAGTGGAAGGGAATTTTTACGCGGCAGGGCAGCCCTTCCTCGGCCTCGATCTCGGCCAGCAGCTCGAGCTGGTAGAGATTGCCGTCCATGTTCTGGATCGAGGTGATGCCGTGGCGCGCGCACCAGGCGAGCCCGCGCTTCATGATGTCGCGGTCGGCGGCCCGCTCGGCGGCGGACGGCATCGGGTCCGGCTCGCCGCCGGTCGCCAGCCCCAGCCGCACCCGGCCTTCGCCGGCAAGATCGAGCACCGGACCGAAGGCTTCGCCCTCGCGCAGCTCGCCGGCGGCGAGGCCATCATTGCCCATGACGATCTCGTTGCCCGGACCAAGCGTGCGCCCATGCAGGATGCCGGCCATTTCCAGCGCCCTGGTGTTGGCCCACATCGTATGGTGGTCGGGCGCGGCCATGCAGAACGCGCGATCGGGCAAAATGGCATCGAGATGGTGGCGCGTCACCCGCTCGCTGCCGAGCACGGTGTAGTCGACGCCTTGCCCGACCAGCATCTTCGCATCGGGCCGCGTCGGCGCATAATCGCGGATCGCCTTTTGCAGCGCCTCGAACCCGTGGATGCCGGTTAGCTGAAGATGGGCAAGTTCGGCGGCACCCGAGAACAGATGCATATGGGCTTCGATGAAACCCGGCACGACCGAGCCGCCATGCGCATCGACGACCTTTGTACCAGGCCCCTTCAGAGCTTCGACAGATTTGCGATCGCCGATCGCCAGAATGGCGCCGTCCGCGATCGCCACCGCTTCAGCCTCCGGATTGCCGTTATCCATGGTCAGCACGCGGCCATTGATCACGATCAGGTCGGCTGTAGAACTCATGATTACCTGCGAGTTTTTTGCGATCTGGACAAGCTAGACGAGGAGTTGCCATGCCAGCAAGCCATGGCTGGTTGGTCCAGCACTTGTGGAAGATGGTGCCACATGATTACGGTCGCTCCCATCGTCACGGAAGGTTTTCATGAAGACTGTTTTTTCACCTCTCCACGCCGGCCATGCCGGCCAAATGGAACTCGTCACCGCGGCGATAGTGCCGGGTTTCGAGAAGCCCTCGCGAGCCGAGTTCATCAAGGCTCGGGTCGAAAGCGAGAAGCTCGGTCCGATCATCGCGCCGACCGAGCACGATCTTGCCGCCGCCAGGCGCGTCCACAAGGCCGACTACATCGACTTCCTGCCGACCGTCTGGCCGCAATGGACGCAAGCCGGCTTCAAGGGCTCGGCGATGCCCTTCACCTGGCCGACGCGCGGCCTGCGCGGCGACGTGCCGCCGAAGCGCATCGATGCGCTGCTCGGTTACTATTCCTTCGATGGCGGCGCCACCTTCGTCGAAGGCACATGGGCCGCGATCAAATCGTCCTATGACGTGGCGCTGACCGCCGCCGGCCTGGTCAAGGACGGCGAGGCATCGGCCTTCGCGCTCTGCCGCCCACCCGGCCACCATGCCGGAGCCGGCTTCATGGGCGGCTATTGTTACATCAACAACGCCGCCGTCGCGGCGCAATGGTTTCGCGACCAGGGCGCCGGCCGGGTTTCCATTCTCGATGTCGACTATCACCACGGCAATGGCACGCAGGAGATCTTCTACGACCGTGCCGACGTGCAGGTCCTCAACCTGCATGGCGATCCGATGGTCGAATATCCGTTCTTCCTCGGCCATGCCGACGAGCGCGGCGCGGGCGCGGGCGAAGGTTTCAACATCAACTATCCGATGCCGTTCGGCACCGGTTGGGACGCATGGAACGCGTCCCTGGAAGATGCCTGCGCCACGCTCGCCGCCTACGCGCCCGACATCGTCATAGTCTCGCTCGGCGTCGACACCTTCGAGAAGGACCCTATCAGCCAGTTCAAGCTCCGCAGCCCCGACTATCCCAAGATCGGCCGCCGCATCGCCAAGCTCGGCCTGCCGACGCTGTTCGTCATGGAAGGCGGCTATGCCGTCGAGGAGATCGGCATCAACGCCGTCGGCGTGCTGACTGGCTTCGAGGATCGGTAGGCTTTCGCCCCGCACATGGCGGGCATCAACGGGCATGAAGGAAAGGGCGACATGGCCGCCCTTTTTCAAGCTACCTAGCGGCGCCGGCGCTCGGCGCGGCAATCGGCACTGCCGCCTTGCGTGAACGGCCGAGGTAATAGACGGCCGCCGCCGCGATCACGCCGGCTGCCAGGATGGCGATCGCCAGGACCGGCCGGTACCAGAACCAGGCGATCGCAATCGTCGTCGTGCCGACCAGGATCGACAGGAAGAAGGCGATGATGCCGGTGCCCATCCGCGCCATGCTGCCGAGGAACGGAATGATGTCGAGGATCACGCCGATCGGGCTCAGGAATAGGGCAAAGCCGATCGTCAGCAACAAAAGACCGGCAGCGCGCAGAAGCCAGGTGATGAGCGTGTTGGCGCTGACCGCCTCGGCGAACATCTTGTCGGCCGGCACCGAGCCGGTATCGACCATCAGCAAAGCATCACCCGCTTCCGTCTGGTAGGGCTCGAACCGGCTGCCGGCCTGGCGAGCCACGATGCTGATCACGCCAAGCGGCGCCAATTCATAACCGATGCGGTAATCGCCCAGCGCCGGCGTCGTGGTGTCGGCGCCCAGATAGATCTTGCCGTCGACGATGCTGAGCGGTTTGGTCCCGGTATAGCCGGCCTTAATCGTCGCCGATTTGTCGGACGAAATGGAATAGTCCTTGTCGCCCTCGATGCGGTCGAGCATCGGTGTGTCGAGGTCGAAGGCGACGAGTTTGCCCTCGGGGACCTGGAAGGTCCGGCTGTGGATCGCCATCGGCGGATTCTGGTGACCGTCAGGCTTCTTGAACTCCGACGAGTCGATCGCGCTGTCGTCCCACACTTTCGAATAGCTGTAGGTGGTCACCGTCTCCTCGCCGCCGCCAAGCTTCTTGGTGGTTTCGGATTTGGACTCTTCCTTCCACTGGTACATTTCCGCCGTCCGCGACAGGCGCAGCCCTTGTGCCGCGATGCCGAAATCCGGGTCCGTCAGGCCGCTGTCGGCCGTCACCGGGCCGCTGACATGCACCAGCCTGCCGTCGTTGGCGGTATCGACGCTGTCGGCGCCGACCGAGACTACCGCGCCGGCGCCTTCGGCCAGCGAGCGCGCCGTCTGCACCGCGCGGCCCTCGTTCCAGAACAACCCGATCACCATCAGCACGATCAGAAGCAGCCCGAAGATGACGCCGCCAACCGCACGCTTGATCCGTCCGAACCACGAGACGGATGTAGTTTCCCGAAATGAATCGCTCATCGTTTCCCCCGAAACCAACCTTGCCATGAGCCCACGAACTGCGGGCAACCAGATCGGTCCTGCCGCTCACGCGCTCGATTGCCAGAGGTGCCCACCCCATCAGCCGCTCGCGAATCTATCGCAACAACCGGCCCGCCGATATGGCCGGCTTGCGCAATCCCGGCATTTTCATGCCTCGAAGGTCGGAAAATCGGCCTCTGAGTCGCAGCCGGAGTCCACAGGATTCGATTTTGTCAAATCGCGTTTGATGTCAGATTCAACTGCGGCTAGATTAGACCCGAATCAGCCGGTCCTCGGGGGGCGCGGCGACCACCAAAGTCTCACGTTCCGGAATTTTCCGGCGCCAGACGCGGACGGCTTCGCGTTCCCTGAATGGATTCCGTCTGGTCGGGCGCGGCCCCGCGCCGCGTGTGTGTCTTCGTCAAAGTAACGCGTTTTCGAGTTCGGCGGCTGGCGTCTCCAGCATCCGGACAGCAGAAACGATTCCGGCCAAAAGCAGCAGATGAGCAGTCCCGCCGCGCCTCTTCAATTCGACACTTTGAGCTCGCGCCTGACGTCGCGCGGCGACCTCACCAGCTTCTTCATGGAGCTGGCGGCCGAGATCGGCGCCGACAGCTACATGCTGGTCGCCATCGTCCACGACCAGGACCGCAACGATGCGCGCATCGTCTCGTCGAACTGGATCTTCGATGCCATCGAGCTGATCGGCAAGCGGCTGATCGCCGGGCTTGCGCAAGGCGCGCTCACTGTCGCGCCCGGTATCCGCCCAAGGCCGCTGGTGGCATCCCAGGCGCCCGAGGCGGGCGGACTGGTCTCCGGCGAAGAGGCGCGCCTTCTCGACGTGCTCGGCCATGCCGAGATCTATTCGCTGAGGCTGAATGTCGGCCGCCAGCGCCTGTTCGCCTTGTTCTCGGCCGCAACGGCCGGCCAGATCGACCAGCCGGCGCTGATGAAGGCGCAGTTGAAGTGCTGCTATGCGCTGTCGCCCATCCCGCAACTGATCGCCGCCGCCGCCATGCAGGACCCGCTGTCGGATCGCGAGCGCGAATGCCTGTTCTGGGTTTCCGAAGGCAAGACCACCGACGAGGTCGCCGTCATCCTTGGCGTGTCCTCCAACACGGTCAACAGCTACATCACCCACGCCATCCAGAAATTCGCGGCCAGCAACCGTGCGATGGCCATCGCCACGGCGATCAGGAGTGGCATCATTTGAGACACGCCGACATCAAGGACGCCGCCGAGGCCCTTTTCGACGACCAGCGCAGCCCGTTCGGCGCCTTCTCGCTCGGGTCCGAAACGCATCACGCCGTCACCATTCCCGATGCCGTGCGCCGCTGCCGCTGGATCGCCATCGACATCAATGCCTCGGCCTTCGGCATGTTCTTCGTCAGCCCGTCGCCGGAGCGGGCGCGGCTGGTCCCGTGCTTCGATTCCGACTATCCGAGCAACGCGGTGGCGACCAAGTTCATCGCCGGCGCCAATGGTGAAGAGATCGTGCGCCATACACGCATCTCGACCGGACCGCGCTGGTGGACGGATGATGGTGTCGCCGCCATGGCGCAGATGTTCGGCAATCTCGCCTGGAGCGAAGAGATGGCGCCGCTGGTGCCCGGCACCAGCGGCATCGCCTTTCCCGTCCATGCCGACCGAGGCCAGTGCGGCCTCGTGGTATTCCTTGGATCGGAGATCGCGTTGCCCCAGGATGCGCTCTACGAAATCCACGCGCGCTGCTTTTCGCTCTTCGCCGCCGTCGCGCGCATGCGCCAGAGCGACGCCGGCAAGATGCGCGCGATCTCCAAGCGCGAACTCGAATGCCTGAAGCTGACCGCCAACGGCAACACCAGCGAGGAGATCGCGCGGCTGCTGAAGCTGTCGGTGCACACCGCCAACCAGTACCTCACCCAGTCGACCCAGAAGCTCAACGCCGTCAACCGCAACCAGGCGGTTGCCAAGGCGCTAAGGCTTGGATTGATCGAATGATGCTTGTCGCCGCAACGGCGCGTCAGAACGCCAGCGGCTCGACCTTGCGGATACGCGCCTGTTCGACCACCGCCTCGAGCAGGGCCGTATTGTGCTCGGGGTCCTCGCCAGGCTTCTCGAACGAGACGTAGTTGACCGCGACCGAAGCGCCGTTCTCGTTCAGCGTCAGCTGGAAATACACGGTCACCCCGGGCGGCCTGAGCTCCAGGTCGAGCACGATGCGCGGGCTTCCGCTCCAGTCGACGTGAGCCTCGCCGCCATGGCCGAGCCTGAGCGTGCCCGGCATGAAGAACAGCTCCGCCGCGGAATCGACCAGGTCCGACAGGCAGGCGAAATGCTCCAGCCGGATGAAGGCTATATAGTCTGCGACGTCGATCAGCCTCAGTTCGCCCACCACTTGCTCGATGGCGCTGGCGACGATGATCTCGCGGGATTTTGCGTGCGGTTGCCGGTTCATGAAATCTGTCTGCGCTCAGCCTTTTTCGAGTAGACGATCCGCACCAGTTCGGCGACGGCCTGGTAGAATTGCGACGGGATCACATTATCGACCGAAACTTGCTTGTACATGGAGCGGGCGAGCGCCACGTCCTCGAAGACCGGAATGTTGTGCTCCCTGGCGATCTCGCGAATCTTGAGCGCTACCAGATCCTGCCCCTTGGCCAGCACGAGCGGCGCCGAATCCTCGTCGCGCACATATTTCAGCGCGATCGAGAAGTGCGTCGGGTTGGCGATGATCAGCGTCGCGCGCGGCACCGCCGTCATCATCCGCTTGCGCGCCCGGTCGCGCGCCAGCGAGCGCAGCCGCGACTTGACGATCGGGTCGCCCTCGGATTGCTTGAACTCGTCCTTGACCTCCTGCTTGCTCATGCGCAGGTCCTGCTTCCAGTGGAAGCGCGACCAGACGATGTCGATCGCCGCGATCAGTCCCATGACGAAGACGATCGCCACCAGGATGTCGACGGCGATGCCGCGTATGACGAGGCCGAAGGCGACGGGATTGGTGATCATGCCGGCGAGCAGCTTGCGATGATCCTCCGACAGCGTGAAGACGAGCACGGCGGTCGCGAAGCCGACCTTGCCGAGCGACTTCAGGAACTCGACCCAGCCCTGGACGCCGAACATCCTGTTCCAGCCCTTGACGATAGAGATGCGCGAAAGCTGCGGCCTGATCCGCTCGCCGACGAATTGCGGCATGTTCTGGAGCACCGAGGCGCCGATGCCGGCAACCGTCAGCAGCACCAGCAGGCTTAGGACGGCGCGGCCCACTTCCAAAATGACGATCTTGTAGAGGGCGATGACGTCGGTCTCGGTGTCCATCGGCCAGGCTTCCGGCTTCTCCAGGAACATCGACAGGAACATGCCGAGGTCGACGACGGCATCCTTGGCGTAGAAGACGGTGAACACCAGTATGGCGACGAAGGATGCCAGGATCGCGGTTTCCCTCGAATGGGGCAGCTTGCCCTGTTCGACGGTGTCGCGGATCTTCTTTTCCGTCGCCTCTTCGGTTTTCGAGTCCTTGTCGACCGCTTCGGCCATGCCCTAGGCGGCGTTCTGGCTCGAGGGAAGTTCGAACGCGCCTTCGCGCGAGAGCCGGATCGTCGTCGTCACGATGGTCTTGCGCGCCGCCACGATGTCGGCGGCGGGAATCCCCTCGGAACCCTGTCCGAGTTCGGACTCGATCATGCGCCGGGAGCGCGCGCCGATCGCCGACAGCACCGATTCGGCGAGTGCGGCCGAGGTACCGCGCAGCGCCAGCGTGACCAGTTCGGTCGACAGCCCGTCGAACAGCAGCACGCGAGCCTTCTGGGCGAGCAGCGGCAGATCGTCGAAAGCGAACAGCCGCGCTCGCACGCCCTCGAGATCGGGCGTGCCGGCAGCTTCCAGATCCTGCATGACCTCATCGAGCTGCGGCTTGTCCAGCTCGTTGAGCACGCTGGCGACGCGGGCCTGTCCGGCAGAGGTGTCCTTGGTCGAGGTTTCCGCCAGCACGCTGATGCGCAACCGGTTCTCGACGATCCTGGTGGCGGCGGCCGGGACGTTGGCCATGGTCACCATGCGTTTGATGATTTCACCGCGCATCGGCTTCGCCAGCGTCAAAAGCACGCCCGCCGCCGCCTGCGGCGCCAGTTTCGACAGGACCATGGCCGCCGTCTGCGGATGTTCGCCGGCGAGGAAAGCGCCGAGCCGCGCCGGTTCGAGCTTTTCCAGATCGGGCCAGATCGGCGGCGGCCCTTCCGGCGCCGCCTCCGGCTTCTTGTTGCCCATGATGGCGCTCATCTCTTCGGGCGAAAGCGATTCGTTGAGGATGGTGTCCATCCTGTCGGCGGAATCGAGCAGCCCCGCCCCCTCGGTGAATTCGGCCTCGAATTCGGCGACGATGCGTTCGAGATCGCTTTGCGGAATCGTCCTGAGCAGGCGGGCGCCTTCGATCAGCGCCTTCAGTTCTTCCTGCTTGAAGAATTTGAGCAGGCGGCTGGCCGACGGCTTGCCCATCGCCACCAGTATGGCGGCCGCCTTCTGCGCGCGCGTCAGGGTCGCCGGCGTCGTCATGCCTTTCGCCTCCGCTGCCATCGGCAAGCCCTCCGACCCATGTCTAGGCGCCCTTCGTGCCGGCGATGATTTCGGTCAGCCTGATGCCGAAGCGAGAGGGGTCGCTTTCGAGCACGGTGATCTCGCCGCGCGCGATCTTGCGGCCGTTGACCACCACGTCGACCGGCTCGCCGATACGGCGGTTGAGCGCCACCGTCGACCCCTTCTGCAGCGCCATCAGGTCGGACACCGGCATTTCGGTGCTGCCCAGGATGATCTGGACATCGACGGGGATGTTCATGATGACGCTCGAATTGGCCTCTGAAGCGGCCCTGAACGCCAAGTCGGGGCGCTGCTCCTCTTCATGCAGGACCCCGCGCAATTCCTCGATGGCGCGATCGAGCTGCTCGTCCGGCTGGTCGAGGTCTGGTTCTGCCTTGGTCTTGCCCATGCGTCGTCTCCAAAAGCTCAGGCGCGTCCGGCACCAGCCGGCATGAGCCCGTCGATAAAGTCCTTCCCGGCATCGAACGGATGCTTGATTCGGACGGTGTAATTCTGTCCCAGCTTGCCGAACTCGCATACGAACAGCGTCTTGCCGCGCGCGCTGAGGCGCACCCGCGATTGCGCCGTCTCGTCGAGATCGATGACCTGGCCCACTTCCAGATTGGCGAGATCGCCGAGCGTCAGCCGCGCCAGCGGCATGGTGGCCTCGAGCGCCACGGTCGAGCGCATCACCTCTTCCGAAAAGCGTGCGCGCCAGCTGGTCCCGTGATCGTCCTCGCCGATACTGGCGGTGCCGCCGCGGCTGGCCAGCACGACACGCTGCGGAATCGTCACCGTGATGGTGCCGCTATCGGCCGGCGTCGAGATACTGAGCACGATGCGGACCGCCGCGCCGTCGCGCAGCACGTGGCGCCTGGCCTCGGTGCCCGACATGGCCCGCGGTGCGGGCAGGCGCAGGTCGAGCGAGCGCCGGCCAGATCCGTTCAGCGCCTGCGCCACCTCCTGGAATACCATGGTCGAGACATCGGCCTCGATCTGCGACAGGTCGCGCTCGATCGGCGACGCCGGCACATCCGGGTCGCCGCCGAACAGCGTCGAGACCATGATGGCGATCGCCTGGGCATCGATCACCAGCGTCATCGCGTCGGAAGATGCGGGCGAGCCGACGACGGTCATGGCGAAATTGTCGCCGGCGCGCGAACGCGCCTCGGGGACGCGGCTGATCTCGACGGCCCTGAGGTCGACGATCACCGGAACGCCAAGCTCGCCCGCCAGACCTTTCTGCAGCACTGGCACGGCGCGTTCGGCCATGGCGCGGCCGGCGTCGATGACCTGATCGGCCTCGCCGCTGTCGCCGACCAGGCGCTCGATGATCAGCGAGCGCGCTTGCGCGGGATTGCCCGGACTGGTCATGACAATTTCGGCACCGGTCTGTCGCGCATCGCTCAAGCCGCCTTCTTCTCGGCGCTGCCGGTGTTCATCGTGCTCTGCTCGACGGCGTCGATGGTCGGGCGCTCATAGGACGAGATGGTCTTGCGGCCGAACTCGATCGCCACCTGCGGCAGCGCACCGTTCATGTAGGCGAGCAGCGTCTGCTTGACGATTATGTAGAGGCGGTTCTTCTTCTCGCGCACTGTCTTGACCTTGGTGGCGACAGGCCCGACCACCGCGTAGGACAGGAAGATGCCGAGGAAGGTGCCGACCAGGGCCGCGCCGATCAGGCCGCCGAGGATTTCCGGCGACTGGTCCAGCGCGCCCATCGCCTTGACGACGCCGAGCACCGCGGCGACGATGCCGAGCGCCGGCAGGCCGTCGCCGACCGCGACCAGCGCGTGATAGGCCTTCATCTTGTCGGATTTGATGGTCTGGATTTCCTCGTCCATCAGCGCCTCGATCTCATGCGAGCGGGCATTGCCGATGATGATGATGCGGCAGTAGTCGCAAATGAAATGCGTCAGGTCGTGGTTCTTGAGCACGGTCGGAAAAGCCTGGAAGATGGCCGACTCCTCGGGATTGTCGATATGCGCCTCGACCTCGCTGCGCGACTTCGAGCGTAGCTCGCGCATCAGGCTGTGCAGCACGCCGAGCGTTTCCAGATAATCCTGTTCCTTCGGCACCGCCTGCTTGAAGGCTTCCAGAATGCCCTTGCCGGTATCCTTGACCGTCTTCATCGGATTGGCGACCAGGAAGGTGCCCAGTGCCGCGCCGCAGATGACCACGGCTTCCCAGGGCTGCACCAGCACATGCAGATGGCCGCCCATGGCCATGAAGCCGCCCAGGACGCAGCCGAGCGTCACCACCAGTCCAATCAGAATGCCCACGACAGGTCCTTCCGCATTTCACATCAGAAGCAAGGGATAGTCCCCGTGCCTTGTGTGAGGCTTGAATCGGAGCCGCCGTAGACGATTCAGTTTCGCGCAAGGAAGTGGGGTTATCGTACTGGCAAAGCTTCGGCCGGAGGCACATCCTTTGCTCAGTACCTATACCAGCTATCAGCTGATTGCCAAAGACATCGGCAAGTCGATCGACCGCATCGAGCAGCAGCCGACGGTCGATCGCGATACCCAATATTACCTAGCCAACATCACCAAGGTGAAATCGATCGACGATTTCGTCAAGAATGACCGGCTGTTCAAATATGCCATGAAAGCCTACGGGCTGGAGAACATGGACTACGCCAAGGCCTTCATGGTCAAGGCGCTCAAGGAAGGCGTCTCCAATCCCAACAGCTTCGCCAACAAGCTGACCGACAAGCGTTACGCCGAGTTCGTCAGCG
The DNA here is from genome assembly GCF_040320945.1 of Mesorhizobium sp. M0587. NCBI lineage: Bacteria > Pseudomonadati > Pseudomonadota > Alphaproteobacteria > Hyphomicrobiales > Phyllobacteriaceae > Mesorhizobium > Mesorhizobium sp. M0587. The sequence goes on along the minus strand of NZ_JAMYQP010000004.1, from coordinate 85,033 downwards.
CCTTCAACTTCGCAGCCAACGGCGCCGACGCGACCATCTACAACAAGGCGCAGCAGCTGGTCACGAAGAACTACGCCACGCAGGCCGAAATCGCCGGACTTGATCCGAACTCGAGCTATGTCAGGTCCGAGACGACCTACTACCTCGCCAACATCACCAAGGTTAAGTCGGTCGACGAACTGATGTCGAACAACCGGCTCTACACCTATGCGCTTGCCGCGTTCGGTCTCGATTCGGCGACCGAGAACAAGGATCTCATAAAGCAGGTCCTGCAAGGCGGCGTGCGCGACCCCGACAGCATCGCCAACAAGCAGACGAACCCGGCCTATGCCGGTCTTGCCTCGGCCCTCAATTTCGAGGCTTACGGCGCGACCGCCACCACCATCAATTCCGCACAGCAGCCGACAGTCGACAAGTACCTGCGGCAGACGCTGGAGGAGGATGCCGGCGAAACCAACGAGGGCGTACGGCTGGCGCTTTATTTCGACCGCAAGGCGCCTGATATCACCAGCTGGTACGATGTGCTGGCCGATACGGCACTTGCCAGCGTGGTGCGCACCGCGCTCGGCCTGCCCGATTCCTTCGCCACCGCCGACATCGATAAACAGGCGCAGCTGTTCGAGCAGAAGCTCGACATCGCGGATTTCTCCGACCCCGAAAAGCTCGGCAAGTTCCTGACCCGCTTCACCTCGATGTACGAGATCAATCACCCGACCTCGACGGCCGTGACGTCGATCAGCGTGCTCTTCGCCAAGCCGGTCACGGCGGGCATCTCCACCGACCTTATGATGGCCATGCAGAAATTGAAGTTCTGATCATGCGGGACAGTCTCTACGTTGCCCTTTCCGCGCAGATCGCGCTCGAGCGCCGGCTCGACACGATCGCCGACAATGTCGCCAACGCCTCGACCGTCGGCTTTCGCGCCACCGGCGTGAAGTTCGAGGACGTTGTGTCGGGTGCCGGCCAGAAATCGGTGTCCTTCGCCTCGCCGGGCAAGACCTATCTTTCCGGCGCGCACGGTGCCTTGACCGAGACTGGCAATCCGTTCGACTTCGCGATCCAGGGCGATGCCTGGTTCGCTATCGATACGCCGGTCGGCACCGTGATGACCCGCGACGGCCGCTTTTCGATGAACGAGAATGGCGAGTTGATGTCGGTCGAGGGTCATCCGGTGCTCGACGCCGGGGGCGCGCCGATCCAGCTCGACCCCCGCAATGGTCCACCCAAGGCCGGGGCCGACGGATCGCTGCGCCAGAACGAGCAGCTCGTCGGTTCGATCGGGATCTACAATTTCGACCCGGGCGAGAATTTCGTGCGCTACGGCAATTCCGGCATCGTGCCTGCGCGCACGCCCGAGCCGGTCACCGACCGCTCCGACGTCGGCGTCGCTCAGGGTTTCGTCGAGGAATCCAACGTCAATCCGGTGCTGGAGATGACGCGGCTGATCATGGTTCAGCGCGCCTTCGAGAACACCGCCGCCCTGATGCGGCAGACCGATTCGTCCACCGACGAGGCGATCAAGACGCTCGGCTCGAAGTAGCATGCCGCTCCAGCCATCCTTACGCGCACCCGAAAGACAGCTCCAGCCCGCGCCGGAGGACCGGCTTGCCGCGCTTGAACGGATATTGCGGCGCTTCGGCAACGCCGACGCGCTGGTCAAGCGCGGCGGCCTCGTCTCCGAAGTAACGCCCACCCACTACAAGGTGCGCGGCCTTTCCGACTTCGCCAGATTGGGCGACATCGTCGAGCAGCGCGGCCAGGCCGGCGCGCGCCGCGGCGAGATCGTCAAGATCAGCCGCGACGAGGTCGTCGTGGCGCCGTTCGAACGCAGCGCCGACGCCGGTATAGGCGACGCCGTGTTCCGCCGGGGTCCGCTCGCGGTGGCGCCGCACGCCTCGTGGCGCGGCCGCACCATCGACGCGCTCACCCGCGTGATCGACGGCGGCTCGCCGTTGACCAGGGGTGGCGACATGCCGGGCGGTGCCACGACGCCCGGCGCCATGGCCCGGCAGCGCGTTGGCACGGCGTTCATGACCGGCGTCAAGGTCATCGACATTTTCACGCCGCTGTGCCTGGGCCAGCGCCTCGGCGTCTTTGCGGGTTCTGGCGTCGGCAAGTCGACGCTGCTGGCCATGCTCGCCGGCGCCGACGCGTTCGACACCGTCGTCGTGGCGCTGATCGGCGAACGCGGCCGCGAGGTCCGCGAATTCCTCGAGGACACCATCGGCGACAGCATGGCCAAGACCGTCGCCGTCGTGGCCACCAGCGACGAGAGCGCCATGATGCGCCGACGCGCGCCGGACACCGCCATGCGCGTCGCCGAGCATTTTCGCGACCAGGGCCACCGTGTGCTCCTGGTGCTGGATTCGATCACCCGCTTCGCTCACGCGCTGCGCGAAGTGGCGACCGGAACCGGCGAGCCGCCGGTCGCCCGCGGTTATCCAGCCTCGGTTTTCACCGAGCTGCCGAAGCTGCTCGAGCGCGCCGGACCGGGCGCGGAAGGCCCCGGGATTGAAGGCAGGGGATCGATCACCGCCATCATCTCCGTGCTGGTCGATGGCGACGACCACAACGATCCGGTCGCCGATTCCGTGCGCGGCATCCTCGACGGCCATGTCGTGCTCGACCGTATGATCGCCGAACAGGGCCGCTATCCGCCGGTCAATCCGCTGTCGTCGATCTCGCGCCTGGCCGGCAAGGCCTGGAGCGTCGAACAGCGCACCCTGGTGACGCGGCTGAAGTCGATGATCTCACGCTTCGAGGATACCCGCGACATCCGCCTGCTTGGCGCTTATCAGGGCGGTGTCGATGCCGAACTCGACATTGCCGTGCGCCAGGTGCCGCTGATCTACGAGGCGCTGGCGCAATCACCGAAGGACCGCCCGTCGGCCGATCCGTTCTCGGATCTCGCCCGCTATCTCAAGGGAAAGCAAAATGCCGAACCAGGGGACTGAACTCCAGCAGACCGAGCGCATCCTGCGCGAGATGATCGCCGAGGCAAAGGCCGAAGAAGAGATCGAGGCCAGCCGCAACTCGGCCATCGACGGGCTGTTTTCGCCAGGAAAACGGCAGGCGCCTTCCAGACACGAATGGCCGCAGCCGCCAAGGCCGCAGTTTCCCAAATTGGGCAAGAAGGCGGACCGGCGCGGCGACCTCGTCATCGCCGCGCTCGGCGTTACGCTGGGCCTGACCTGTGCCTTGTTTCCCTGGTACATCTTCTTCAACCAGGAACAGTTCGGCGTTCAGGCGATCAAGTTCGGCGGCACCGGCAGCAATTCGGGACGCGAGGGCGGCGGCGTGATGGCCGAACGCAGCGCGCCGCTGACGGTGAAGGACGTACCCAACGCCAGCGTCGACCTGTTTGCCACCGGAACGGTGCAGGACGATGTCAATCCGATGCCGCCCGGCGAGCAGCCCTTCCCGGCCGATGTCGCGAAATTCCGCATGGTTCATGTCGCCAACGGCCGCGCCATGATCGAGGACGATTCCGGCCTGTGGATCGTCCAGCGCGGCTCCACGCTGCCGGATTCCAGCACAGTGTCGTCGATCGAGCAGCGCAACGGCAAATGGGTCATGCTCACCAGCGCCGACCAGGTGATCGAGCTTTCCAGGTAGGTCAGTCGCGGCTCTGCCTTGCGGCCATCCGCAAGGTCCGCGCAAGACTGGCGGCCTAGTCTTTGGGCACATGCCCGGAGATTCCCATGGAGCCCGTTTCCCTTTTCGATCTCGCCGCCAAGCAAGCGCAGTGGCTGGCCGTTCGCCAGTCGGCGGTCGCCGGCAACATCGCCAACGCCAATACGCCGGGCTACACGGCAAACGATGTCGAGCCGTTCGAGAAGGTGCTCGACCGCGCCGCCGTGTCGCTGCAGACAACGCAGGCCGGCCATCTCGGCAACGCGGCGACCAATGCCGGCTTCGCGATCAAGCCGCAGGAAGATGACGGCGGCGTCATGCCGTCCAAGAATTCGGTGGTGCTGGAAGACCAGCTGCTCAAGGCCGGTGAGGTGCGCCGCTCCTTCGAGCTCAACACGGCGATCGTCAAAGCGTTTCATTCGATGATGATGATGGCGGTGAAGAGCTGATCATGGACGCATTGACCGCAGCCCTGAAAGTCGCAGCTTCCGGCCTCGGCGCTCAATCGGAGCGCCTGCGCGTGGTTTCGGAAAACCTCGCCAATGCCCAGTCGACCGGCACCACGCCCGGCGCCGACCCATATCGCCGCAAGACCATCAGCTTCGTTTCCGAGCTCGACCGGACCTCCGGCAGCTCGACGGTTGAAGTGAACTCGATCGATCGCGATCCCAGTGACTTCCCCGTCGAGTTCCAGCCCGGCAACGAGGCCGCCGACGACAAGGGCTACGTCAAGATGCCCAACGTCAACGTGCTGATCGAAATGGCCGACATGACCGAGGCCAACCGCTCCTACGAGGCCAACCTGCAAGTCGTGAAGCAGGCGCGCGACCTCATTTCAATGACCATCGACCTGATGAGGAACCAATGATCGTGAACGGCATCGGCGCGCTCAACCTCAAGCCTGGGCTGGGCGACACGGCGACCGACCTGCTTCAGGGCGGCGTTGCACCCACGACATCAGGCAATCTCGGCACGTCCTTTGCCGAAGCGCTGAGCCAGGCGGCCTCCAAGACGGTCAGCACTTTGCAGAATGCCGAGCAGGTGTCGCTCCAGGCGCTCAAGGGCGACGCCGACACCCGCCAGGTCGTCGATGCCGTGATGAGCGCGCAGCAGGCGCTTCAGACCGCCGTCGCCATCCGCGACAAGGTCGTCTCGGCCTATCTCGAAGTCAGTCGCATGGGCATCTGAGGAGCCAGGTCATGAAAGCACTCGCCATCGCCGCCACCGGCATGAATGCCCAGCAGACCAATCTGGAAGTCATCGCCAACAATATCGCCAACATCAACACCACCGGTTACAAGCGCGCGCGCGCCGAATTCTCCGACCTGCTTTACCAGGTCGACCGCACGCAAGGCGTGCCCAACCGCTCCAATGCCTCGCTGGTGCCGGAAGGCGTTTCCATCGGCCTCGGCGTCAAGACGACCGCCGTGCGCAACGTCCACACCCAGGGCGAGCTGACCAGCACCGGCAACAGTTTCGACATGGCGCTTACCGGCAGGGGCTGGTTCCAGATCGAGGGCGGGGACGGCGGTACGCTCTATACCCGCGCCGGTGCCTTCAACACCAATGCGACCGGCCAGTTGGTGACCGTGGACGGCGCCAATGTCATTCCGGCCATTAGCGTGCCTGTCGACGCCGTCGAGGTCATCGTCAACAAGACCGGCCAGGTGTTTGCCCGTATCGACGGCCAGACCGATTTGCAGAATCTCGGCCAGCTCCAGATCGTCAACTTCGCCAACGAGGCGGGCCTCGCGCCGCTCGGCGACAATCTGTTCCAGGAAACGACGGCGTCCGGCCCGGCCAATGCCGGCGTGCCCGGAGATCCCGGCTTCGCCACCATCCAGCAAGGCTATCTCGAGGCTTCCAATGTCGATCCTGTCAAGGAAATCACCGAACTGATCTCGGCGCAGCGCGCCTATGAGATGAATTCCAAGGTCATCCAGGCCGCCGACGACATGGCCTCGGTCGTTTCCAAGAACATCAGGTAACGGATGATGGCAATGCCGGTCTCCTGCTCCGCTTTGCTTCGCACCGCGCTTGTTCTGGCGCTGGTGGCCGGCGGCATGCCGGCTTTCGCTCAGGAGACGGCAAACCAATCGGCCACCCGGATCGCCAGCAATCAAGCTGCCGGCGAGGTCGTGCTGATCCCAAACCGGGTCATCTATCCCGGCGAGACCATCGAGCTCGCCGCCTTGAAACAGGTGACCCTGGTCCCGGGCAAGCACAAGCCGGACGCTGTCGCGACCCGCGCCGAGGAGCTGCAGGGCAAGGTCGCGAAGCGCACGCTGCTGCCCGGCCGCTACATCCCCGCCACCGCCATCCGCGAGGCTTGGCTGGTCGAACAGGGCGCCGCCGTGCAGGTCTTCTTCATCGCTGGCGGACTGACGATATCAGCCACCGCCGTGACGTTGCAGCCGGGTTCGGCCGGTGATCTGGTCAAGGTCCGCAACGTCGACAGCGGCAAAATTCTCTCCGGCACGGTGATGGCCGACGGAACCATCCGGGTCGGCACTTCATGATGCGCGCGCTTGCCCTTTTGCTCGCGGCCGCGCTCGGCCTGCAGCCGGCGCTCGCCGACGGCCTCACGCCGAAGGCCAAGCGCGAGCTTGCGGCCAGGAATGGTGGCGCCTTCGTCGATCCGGAATATGATCCGGCCACCACCACCCGCATGTTCCGCGTCTCGCCCGGTCCAAGCACGCTGCCGCCGGGCCAGGTCGCTTCTCGCATCAAGGACATCGCCCAACTGCAAAGCTCGCGCGACAACCAGCTTGTCGGCTACGGTCTGGTCATCGGGCTCGCCGGATCGGGCGACAGCCTGCGCAATTCCCCCTTCACCGAGCAGTCGATCCGCGCCATGCTCGAAAATCTCGGCATCGCCACCGAAGGCGGCAGCGCGCGCGCCAAGAACGTCGCCGCCGTCATCGTCACCGCCAATATGCCGCCCTATGTGCAGTCGGGCGCCCGCATCGACATCGACGTGTCGTCGATGGGAGACGCCACCTCGCTTGCCGGCGGCACGCTGATCATGACGCCGTTGAAGGCGGCCGATGGCGAGATCTATGCCGTCGGCCAAGGCTCGGTCATCGTTTCCGGCTTCACCGCCAAAGGGCAGGCCGAGCAGCTGACGCAAGGCGTGCCGACCGCCGGCCGCGTGCCGAACGGCGCCATCGTCGAGCGGCAGGTGAAAGCCGAGTTCGATGACCAGGCGACCCTGACGCTGCAACTGCGCAATCCCGATTTCTCGACCGCCATCCGCATCGCCGACGCGATCAACGGCTATACCAGCCAGCGCTTCGGCGCACGCGTGGCGGCCGAGCGCGATTCCCGCACCGTGCAGATCAGGCGACCGAAGGGCGTCTCGGCGGCGCGTTTCTATGCCGAGATCGAGAATCTGGTGGTCGAGTCCGACACGCCGGCCCGCGTCGTCATCGACGAGCGCAGCGGCACCATCGTCATCGGCAACGACGTCAAGATCTCGCGCGTCGCCATCAGCCACGGCACGCTGACCGTGCGCATCACGGAAGCGCCGCGCATCGTGCAACCCGAGCCCTTCTCCAAGGGCGAAACCGCCGTCGAGCCGTTCACCGCCATCGACGCCAGCCGGCCCGACGCCCGCGTCGCCGTGCTTGACGGCCCCGATCTGCAAACCCTCGTCTCCGGCCTCAATCGCCTTGGCGTCAAGCCGGACGGCATCATCGCCATCCTGCAAGGCATCAAATCGGCCGGCGCCCTGCAAGCCGATCTGGTTCTCCAATAGGCGATGCCGATGATCCCTTTTCTCTCAGCCAATGACGGACGCCGCACCAGGACTATCCTGCTTGTGGCCGCCGCTCTCACGGCTGTGTCCTTCTCCGGCAACGGCGCATCTGGCGAGGAGGCCGTTCGCCAGCTTCTGCCCGGGGCGCCGCCCGCACCGGCGCCACAGCAGTTGGCCAGGCAAAAGCTGCCCGACGAAAGCGAAATCCAGCGCTTCTGCTCCAACATCGCCGATGCCGCCCGCGACCGCCGTTATGTCTTGCAGGCGGACGAACTGAAACAGCTCCAGGCGGGGATCGACCAGCGCATGAAGGCGCTGGACAAAAAAAAAGCTGAATACGAGACCTGGCTGAAGCGTCGCGAGGTCTTCCTGGCCCGGGCCGAGGACAGCGTCGTCAAGATCTATGCCGGCATGAAGCCCGATGCGGCCGCGGAGCGACTGGCGATCGTCAACGCCGATCTGGCCGCCGCCATCCTGATGAAGCTCGATTCACGAAAGGCCGGCGTCATCCTCAACGAAATGGACCAGAAGGCGGCGGCGACGCTCACCGGCATCATGGCCAGCGCGGCCCGAAGGGTAGATCCATCATGATCCGCAGAATGCTCATCCTGTGCGCGGTGGCGACACTGTCCGGCTGCGGAACTAACCTCAAGGAGATCGGCAGGGAACCGTCGTTGTCGCCGGTCGGTTCCGGCATCGGCAACGACGGAGCTTCGCCCTATAGCTATCCCGAGCCGCCTGCGGCGCCGGTCAAGAAATTCTCGCTGTGGGACGATCGCCAGAGCCGGCTGTTCACCGACCCCAGGGCGTTGCGCGAAGGCGATATTCTCACCGTCAGGATCAAGCTCAACGACAAGGCCAACTTCAAGAACCAGAACGACAGGAGCCGCACCGCCGCGCGCAAGCTGGGTTACGATGTCACGCTCGGATGGGAGGGCAACAGCACGAGCGGCAAGGGCGACGCCGGCCTGAGCTCCAGCACCGAAACCAACGCGGACGGCGAGATCAAGCGCTCGGAGAACCTGGAGCTCAACGTCGCCGCCGTCGTCACCGAGGTCCTGCCCAACGGCAATTTGATGATCAGGGGCTCACAGGAAGTGCGCGTCAATTATGAGCTCAGGGTCCTCACCATCGCCGGCATGGTGCGCCCGTCGGATATCGGCGCGGAGAACACCATCTCCTATGAACGCATCGCCGAGGCGCGCATCTCCTATGGCGGCCGCGGCCGCGTCAGCGAGGTCCAGCAGCCGGCCTACGGCCAGCAGGTCCTCGACCAGGTTCTTCCGTTTTAGGCGTTGGAGACCGCAGTACCATGGCCAATGTCGAACAGGTTCCGTCTCGCAAGGGTCCTTCCCTTGCCGTCCAGGGCGCCATGCTGCTCGTGGTGACGGCGGCCGCCATCGGCATGGGCTGGATGTCCGGAGGCTATCTCAAGGGCGTCGGCGGACCGGTGCCGGTGCCGGCCGCGCCGGAGAACGAGGGCAAGGTCGCCCAGCCCGACGCATCGGAACCAAGCGCGGGACCCACGCTCGTCGCGCTGGCGCCGATCACCACCAACATCGCCTCGCCGGCCGAAACCTGGATCAGGATGGAGGTGTCCGTGGTCTATGACGCACCACAGCCGCCAGCGATGGCCGATGACATCCATCAGGACCTGCTGGCCTTCGTGCGCACCTTGAAGATGCACCAGATCGAAGGCGCCAGCGGCTACCAGCACCTGAAGGCGGATCTCGAGGAACGCGCCTCGATCCGCAGCCAGGGGCACGCCAAACAAGTACTCATAGGGACATTGCTGGTCGAATGAGGAAGTTCCTTCTCGCCGCCGCTCTGATCGCCGCCGCCACCTCCGTCGCGGCGGCCCAGCAGCTGGATCTCGGCGGCATCGGCAAGGCCGACGGCGCCACCGTCGGCTACATCATTCAGATGTTCGGCCTGCTGACCGTGCTGTCGGTGGCGCCGGGGCTGCTGATCATGGTGACGAGCTTCACCCGTTTCGTCATCGCCTTCTCGATCCTGCGCGCCGGCATCGGCCTGCAGTCGACGCCGGCAAACCTCATTCTCATTTCGCTGTCGCTGTTCATGACCTTCTATGTCATGGCGCCGACCTTCGACCAGGCCTGGAACACCGGCGTCAAGCCGCTGATGGACAACCAGATCAGCCAGACCGAGGCCTTCGACAAGATCTCGGATCCGTTCCGCACCTTCATGCTGCACAATGTGCGCGACAAGGACTTCGACCTGTTCGCCGACCTTGCCCGCGAGCGCGGCCAAGCCGTTTCGCGCGAGACCATCGACCTGCGCATCCTGGTGCCTGCCTTCATGATCTCGGAGATCCGTCGCGGCTTCGAGATCGGCTTCCTGATCGTGCTGCCTTTCCTGGTCATCGACCTGATCGTCGCCACCATCACCATGGCGATGGGCATGATGATGCTGCCGCCGACCGTAGTGTCGCTGCCGTTCAAGATCCTGTTCTTCGTCCTGATCGATGGTTGGAATCTGCTCGTCGGCAGCCTAGTGCGTTCCTTCCACTAATCGTCTCTGCGTCTCGCCGTCACGGCAAAAAGGCACGGTCTGCCGGATGGATCGGCCGGCGCGAGGCGCCATCGAATTTCCCGAAGATTATTTTCGATTAACCGTCCGGTTTAGCCCTTTGGTAGGGACTTGCCGCCATAGTCGCTCGCAGATGGCGGGTGATCGATTTCAACGGTCATGGGCATGATGCCGCTCCGTCATACCGGACAATCCGGTATGTCAAAAAAACACCTGTAAAAACAAGGTACGAGTAGCCATGGCCAGTATCATGACCAATGCCTCGGCGCTGACCGCGCTGCAGAGCTTGAACGCCACAAACAAGAACCTCGAAGCCACCCAGTCCCGCATCTCGACGGGCTATCGCGTCTCCCAGGCTTCGGACAACGCCGCCTACTGGTCGATCGCCACCACGATGCGTTCCGACAACGCGGCTATGTCCACCGTTTCGGACGCGCTCGGCCTCGGCGCCTCGAAGGTCGACACCGCCTACACCGGTATCAGCAGCGCGATCACCACCATCAACCAGATCCAGCAGAAGCTGACCGCGTCCTACGGCCAGACGGACGCATCCAAGGAAAAGACCCAGACCGAAATCAAGGCTCTTCAGGACCAGTTGAAGGCCTATGCCGACGGCGCCACCTTCTCCGGCACCAACATGCTCTCGGTGTCCACGGCCACGGGCACCACCGCCGACGTCAAGATCGTTTCGGCCTTCAACCGCAGTGCCGCCGGCGCGGTTTCGATCTCGACGATCGACGTCAACGTCGAAAGCATCAAGCTCTATGACTCCGGCGCTGCTCCGACCGCGAAGGGTATCCTCGACACGGCCCGCCTCGGCACCACCGGCGCCGCGGTCACCACGGCATCGAACCCGACCCTGGGCGCTGCCGCAGCGGCCACCGACACCTATTCGGTCTCCTCGCTGACCATCTTCTCGGGCACAACGGCCGCCAGCGACAGCCAGATCCAGCAGATGATGAACGTCGTCGACGCCGCGCTCAAGGGCATGACGACCTCCGCCACCAAGCTCGGTGCGGCCAAGAGCTCGATCGACCTGCAGAAGACCTTCACGCAGAGCCTGATGGACTCCATCGACCGCGGTGTCGGCCAGCTCGTCGATGCCGACATGAACAAGGAATCGACCCGCCTCCAGGCCCTGCAGGTCCAGCAGCAGCTCGGCATCCAGGCGCTGTCGATCGCCAACGGTTCGTCGCAGTCGATCCTGTCGCTCTTCCGCGGCTGATCGCTCTCAAACCGACCACATCAGGCAATCGGGCCGCGCCAAAAGCGCGGCCCGATTTGCGTTTGCTCCAGCCTCGCGCAACCCTCGTTCCTTAACTCTCGAAAGCTGGCCTTTAACAGGCCGTTAACCATATCGCGCTAGTCATGGTTAACCAATAGCTTACAACAGGTTGGCGAATCGGCCCGATCGGCACGGCGGCAATCTGCGGGCGGGCCGATGCGGCCTGCGAGGCCAATGCCGGTCCTAGAAAAGACCGGCCACAGAGAAGGAGCGAGTTTCTTGGCGAGCATCATGACAAACGCTGCGGCTTTGACCGCGCTTCAAAGCCTGAACGCCACCAACAAATCGCTCGAACAGACGCAGTCCCGGATCTCGACGGGCTACAGGGTCTCCGAGGCCTCCGACAACGCCGCCTACTGGTCGATCGCTACCACGATGCGCTCGGACAATCAGGCGCTGTCGACGGTGCAGGACGCGCTCGGTCTCGGCGCCTCGAAGGTCGACACCGCCTATACCGGCATGAACAACGTGCTGGATACGATCGGCAAGATCAAAACCAAGCTGCTTTCCACCGTCGGCCAGACCGATGCCGCCAAGGCGAAGACGCAGACCGAAATCACGGCACTCCAGGCGCAGATGAAATCCTTCGCCGACGCGGCCACCTTTTCCGGCTCGAATTTCCTTTCGGTGACCTCCAAGCAGGTCGCGGCCGCCAATGACGGCGTCCAGCCCGACTCGCAGATCGTCTCCTCGTTCAATCGCTCCTCGTCGGGCGCCATCTCGCTCGGTACCATCGACATCAACATCGAGAGCACCAAGCTTTTCGACTACGGCCTTTCCACCGAGGTCAAGAACCAAGGCATCCTCGACCGCCAGACCTCGGTCTATTCCACAGCGGCCGCCCAGACCTTGTACGACACCGCCTATGCGACCGCGCTCGCCGGCGGCGCCACCGACATCGCCGCCAACGGCGCCGGCCAGACCGCGGCGGGAGCGGTCACCAAGGTCGACAACGTCTCCGCCTACAATCTCGACATCACGGCAGCCGGCGTCACCGACGACATCATCATCCAGATGATCGGCAAGATCGACAAGGTCATGAGCCAGCTGACCGACTCCGCCACCATCCTCGGTTCGGCCAAGAGCAGCATCGACCTGCAGAAGACCTTCACGCAGAGCCTGATGGACTCCATCGATCGTGGCGTCGGCCAGCTCGTCGATGCCGATATGAACAAGGAATCGACCCGCCTCCAGGCATTGCAGGTGCAGCAGCAGCTCGGCATCCAGGCACTGTCGATCGCCAACAGCTCCTCGCAGTCGATCCTGTCGCTGTTCAAGAGCTAGTCGCACGCGCCGCCTGCGCGTCTCTTTTCCATCCGATTGACGGGCCGCGCCGCAAGCGCGGCCCGATTTCATTTTCGCACAAGCTTCGGGGACTAGTGTTCCGGCGGACAGTCATGCTGGGAGTCGTCGAACCGTGCCGGAACAGATCCAGAGCATCATCTCCAATCTCCGCGGTTTTGGCGTGAAGCGCCTCGCCATGCTGGCGGGCATCGCCATTCTGGTGATGGGCGTCATCGGCATCGCCTCGGTCTACCTGAACCGCCCGGCCTACGACACACTCTACGTTGGGCTCGACCGCTCCGATGTGAATCAGATCGGCCTGGTGCTGGGCGAGGCCGGTATCGGCTTCGATGTCGGCGCCGACGGAGCCTCCGTGCTGGTGCCCGCCGGCACCACGGCGCAGGCGCGCATGCTGCTGGCCGAAAAGGGCCTGCCGACCAGCGCCAATGCCGGCTATGAACTGTTCGACAATGTCGGCTCGCTCGGCCTCACCTCCTTCATGCAGCAGATCACTCGCGTGCGTGCGCTGGAAGGCGAGATCGCCCGCACCATCCAGTCGATATCAGGCATCAAGGCGGCGCGCGTCCACATCGTCATGTCCGAGCGCGCCAATTTCCGCCGCGACGAGCAACAGCCCTCCGCGTCGGTCGTCATCCGCTATGCCGGCATCGACGCCGAGAAAAGTGCCACGTCGATCCGCCATCTCGTCGCCGCCGCCGTCCCCGGCCTGTCGGCCGACAAGGTGACGGTGCTTGATTCCAACGGCAATCTGCTGGCGGCGGGCGACGATCCCTCCAACACCAGTGCCGCCCGCACGCTGGGCGTCGAGCAGACCGTGGAGGCGCAGATCGGCGACAATATCCGCCGCGCGCTGACCCCCTATCTCGGCCCCGACAATTTCCGCGCCAGCGTCAAGGCCGATGTCAACACCGACACCCGCCAGACCGAGGAAACGATCTTCGACCCCGAGTCGCGCGTCGAGCGTTCGGTTCAGTCGGTGCGCGCCAACGAGAACAACAACCAGAAGCAGGCCTCGACCCCGGCCAGCGTCGAGCAGAACCTGCCCGAGACCCAGACCACGGCCACCGACGGTCCGCAATCGTCCTCGCAGAACGACCGTAAGGAAGAGATCACCAACTACGAGATCAACTCCAAGAAGATCGCCACCGTCTCCAACGGCTACAGCGTCACCAAAATGTCGATCGCCGTCGTCGTCAACCAGGACCGGCTCAAGTCGATCCTTGGCAAGGATGCGACGCCGGACCAGATCGCCAAGCGCGTCGCCGACATCCAGAAGATGGTGACCTCGGCCACCGGCTTCGATGATAAGCGCGGCGACGTCATCGACGTCTCGGCGGTCGAGTTCATCGACGGGCTGGACGGCGAGGCGATCCCGCAGGCGGGAATGCTCGATTCCATCGGCCAGCATGCCGGCACGATGATCAATGCCGGCGCCTTCATCGTCGTGGTCTTCCTCGTCGCCTTCTTCGGCCTGCGGCCGATGGCGGCGGCGCTGACGGCGAAGGCGACGCCTGCCATATCGGGCCCCAATTTCGATGAAGTCCAGCGTTCGCTGCCGACACCGGAAGCGTCGGCTTCCGCCGACGCGGGTGCCGCCATCGGCGCCTTGCCAGGCGCGCGGCCAGGCTCCAACGCCCTCGACGACCTCCGCCAGAAGATCAGGCCGGCGCCGCAGGAGAGGCTTGCCCGCATGGTAGACATCAACGAGGAGCGCACTGCGCAGATCCTGCGCAAATGGGCGGCCCAGGAAATCGCGGCGTAAACCATGCCCTCCGCAGCCCTTTTCGATCTCCTCCCCGATTTTGGCACGCGCACGCAACGCGTCAGCCAACCTCAGGCCGCGACCGATGCCCCGGCCAGGCCCGAGCAGGCAACTCCGCAGGCTGACATCGGTACTCTTATCGCCGAGGCGGTCGCCCAGGCGGAGGTCACGCTCGCGGAACGCCTTTCGGTTGCCCACGAGGCAGCGTTGGAAGCGGAACGCAAGGCCCATGCCGAGGAGGCAAGAGCCTTTCTCGAAAGCTTCGGCGGCGACCTAGGCACGGCCGTTTCGTCGCGCATCGGCGCCATGGAGGCGCGCGTGACGGACCTCGTCGCGGCGACGGTCGCGCGCATAATCGGCGGCGTCGTCAGCGACGACCTGCAGAAGCGTTCGCTTGAAGCGCTCGCCAGCGCGATCCGCGAAGCGGTCGGCGACGGCGAAGCGGTGCGCATCGCCGTTCGCGGGCCGCTCTCGCTGTTCGAGACGCTGAAAACATCGCTTGGACCACGCGCGGCAAATCTCGACTTCGTCGAGGCGCCCGGATTCGACCTCACGGTCGTCATCGACGAGGCGGTATTCGAGACGCGCATGGCCGAATGGTCGGCAACACTTTCCGAGGTCCTGTCATGAGCGTCGCCGACGCCGATCAAGGCAGGCACGAGATCATCATCGTGCGGCGCGGTCACGACGACCACGACGAGGGTCATCATGGCGGCGTCTGGAAAATCGCCTTCGCCGACTTCATGACGGCCATGATGTGCTTCTTTCTGGTCATGTGGCTGATCAACGCCGCCAACGAACAGACCAAGTCAGCCGTCGCCAGCTATTTCAACCCCGTCAAGCTGGTCGACCGCACGTCGAGCCGCAAGGGCCTGGAGGATCTCGGCGACGGGCCTCGCGCGATAGGGCTGACGGCCGACAACCCGCAGGAGGCGACGGCCAAGTCCGGACAGGGCGGCACAGGCGGCGCCGGCTCATCCGACCACAAGCAGGACAAACAGCAGCCGCAGCGGACGGAACAGCCCGACGAGCAACTCTTCGCCGACCCTTACGCGGTGCTTTCGGAAATCGCCACCGACACCGGGGTGATGCAGAACGTCAGCCAGAAGGGCGACGGCGGCGCGCAGAGTGCCGGCCCGGCGACGGGCGCCTCCGGCGGCGCGTCCTATCGCGACCCTTTCGAGCCGGATTTCTGGTCGCAGCAGGTCGCGGCACCGGGCGCCGAGGCCAGTGCCCAGCGCCCCAGGATCGAGGGCGACCCGCTGAAGCCGGGCGACAAGGTCGCCGAGACGCAGGTCGCCAGGGTCAAGGCCGTGCCGCCGGCACCGCCCGTCAAGGACGCGCCGCTCGAGCCCTTGGCAAAGGATGACAAGGCGGCAGCCGCGGCGATGGCCAAGGCCGGCGACAGCAAGCCCGCCGAGGCGGCCAAGATAGACAAAACCGCCGACGCGCAAGAGGCCGCAAAGCCCGATGCGGGCGAAAAGGCGCCGACCGCTGCCGCGCAAAAGGCAGCCGCCGACGTCAAGCGGCAGCTGGCCGACGCCTTCAAGCCTGGCGACAAGCTGCATGACGGCGTCTCGGTCGAAGCCACCGACAAAGGCGTCATCATCTCGATCACCGACCAGCTCGATTTCGGCATGTTCGAAGTCGGGTCGGCGGTGCCGAGCCGCGAACTGGTGCTGGCGATGGAAAAGATCGGCCGCATCGTCAACAGCCAGAAAGGCACCGTCAGCATCAACGGCCACACCGACGCGCGGCCCTTCCGCAGCGCCAGCTACGACAATTGGCGGCTGTCGACGGCGCGCGCGCATTCCGCCTATTACATGCTCGTGCGCGGCGGCGTCGACGAACGTCGTATCACCGAGGTCGCCGGTTTCGCCGACCGCCAGCCGAAGGATGCAGCCGATCCCATGTCGGCGGTTAACCGACGCATCGAAATCCTGATGGCGACCGGCGGATGATGCGGCTGGCGCTCACCCGCCGCGTGATGGGCCTGTTGCTGCTGGCCGCCGGCCATCCGTCGGCCGGCTTCGCCCAGGATACGCTACAGCCCTATCAGCTGGTGCGCTCGCTGCAGCTCATCCAGGACCGCATCGCCGCCGGCGATCATGCCGCGCTGCCGATGCAGGCCAAGCTGCTCGAGATGACCGACGCGCGGCTGCGCGAGGCGGACGTCGAGGATTTCAAGGATCCCAAGAACTTTCGCGCACTTCTGGTCTACGGCATGAGCGGCGGCAATCCGATGACTGTCGAGGCGGCGGTCTCGCGCTCCATCACGGACCCTCGGAACCTGGCCATCACCAAGGGCATCATCGACTATCTGAACGGACGGCCCGGCGAAGCGATCGAAGCCCTGAGGCCGATCGATCCGATGGCCGTGCCCGGCGATCTCGGCGCGTTCCTTGCTCTGGTCAAGGGTTCGCTGCTCGCCGGCGATGAGCCAAAGGCGGCGCTCACGCTGCTCGACGAGGCCAGACTGCTCGGCCCCGGCACTCTGGTCGAGGAAGCAGCCTTGCGCCGCTCGGTCGGCATCGCCGTGGCGCAAGGCGACGCGGCACGGTTCGCGCTTGCCTCCACCCAGTATGTCGAGCGCTATCTCTATTCTCCCTATGCCAGCCAGTTCGCCGACTCCTTTGTCTCCGGGGTCATCGCGCTGCATATGTCGATCAGCCAGGACAAGCTTGCCGACATCACCTCCATGATGGACCCCGAGCGCGAGAAGGTGATCTATCTGCGCATCGCCCGCCGTGCCGCGATCGACGGCCTGAGCGAACTGTCGGCCTTCGCCTCGGCGCGCGCCGAGCAAGGTCGCGATGGCAACACCAATCTGGGCGATCCGCGCGCCCTGCTCTATTCCAGCCTGTCGACAGTGACGTCCGGCACCATCGAAGACGTGCGCGTCAAACTGGGCAAGATCGACCGCAGCAGGCTGTCGGAAGGCGACCGCGCCTTGCTCGACGCCGCCCAGGCGATCGCCGGCGAAGTGGTGGCGCCGCCTGCTTCCGTTTCCGCCGCAACTCCAGCGCCGGCAGCCGTTGTGCCGCCGCCTGGACCCACGCCTGTCGCTGCCCCGCAAACCGACGAAGAGGCCGAACTGCCGCCGGTCGAAGGCGTGGTTTCCGAGCAGGCCGCTGCTGCGCCATCCGGCGGCACCGATGCCGCTGCACCGGACGCGCCGGTCCCGGCAGCCCCAACCGATGCGCCGACGATCGTGCCGGCATCGGCGCCGGCGCCCGGCCCGGACGCGGCCGACCCGACCGATGCCGCCATGACCAAAACCCGTCGACAACTCGATCTGATCGACCAGATGCTTGGAGCCGCCCCGAAATGACCCCCAGCCTCGGCCAGGCCCTGCCAGGATTTACCGTCGCGCGCTCGTCTTCGGAGCAGCCGGGCGCGGCCGGAAAGAACGACGAAGCGGGTTTTGGCAAGATGCTGCACGGCAGCGCGAGCCACCCGGAGAAGCAGCCTGCGACCGAGACCGGGGCGCGCGATCAGCGCTTGAGCAAGCTTGCCGCCGGCCTTGCGGCGCGTGAGGGCGAGGACGAGCCGGTGCCGGCCGGCAAGCCAAGGGCAGCACCCGCCGGATCGCCGCCGGCGAGGCCGATGAAGGACGCCAAGGACGCTGCTTCGGGCAAGGACACGGATGCCGATACCGATACCGATGTTACCGCGGCCGAAGCCGGCGCGACACCGCTCCAGGATCATCTGCCGCTGCTGATCGCCCTGCATGACCTGCGTCATTTCTCGACATCGGGGAAGTCGGCTAACGCAAGCGAAGGCGGACCAGATGCGGCTGTCGACGGAAAACTCCTGCCGACGGCCTATCGGATGAAATCCGCCGCAGGGTACGACGACCTCGAACCCGTGTCGAAATCCGAGCGGGCGGCGATCGTCGATGGGGCATTGACCAAGCTCGAGTCCGTCCGCGATGCCGCCTCCGGTACGCCAGGGCGCGATCCTGCGGCCGCGACCAGCGCGCTGCTCGAAACGAAGACGGCCGAAGTGCCGGGCGTGGAGCCGAAGCAGGCGATGCACCAGCCCAGGTCCATCGCCGACGTCCAGTCCTCGCTGCGGTCCGAAGCCGGAAAACAGCTCTCGGCAGAACGCATCGACGTGGTCTCCGAGCGCAGCTTCCCGGCTCCGCCGCAAGTTCCGATGAGCCAGGCGGCACTTAGCGTGATCGGCGCCATAACCGCCGATGGCGGCCCGCGCCAGGCGCTTTCGACAGCCTCCGCGACCGCCCAGCTGGCCGGCCCTGTTGCCGTTCCGACACATGTGTTGAAGATAGAACTCCACCCGGCCGAGCTGGGCATGGTCACCGCCCATCTGCGCCTGGCCGGGGAACAACTCTCGATTGAATTGAAACCCGAAACGCACGATGCCTACCGCCGGCTTTCAAGCGACAGCGAGGCCATCGTCAAGTCGCTGCGTGGATTGGGTTTCGAGGTTGACAAGGTGACCATAATGCAACCAGGAATAGCAGTCCTGGCTACGACTCGGGCGGATGCTACCGCTTCCCAGGCCGCGGCACCTGGCCGCGAGCAATCCTCATTTCAGCCCGGCAACTCAGGCGGCGGCAACGGCGGCCAGCAACCGGGTCAGCAATCCACGAGGGGCAGCCATGATGACGCGCAGGACTACGGCCGCGCCGCTTCGCCTTCTCGCGAGCGCGCTGGCGGCGATATCTTTATCTAGCCTCGCGGACGGCGCTGCCGCCGCCACCAATCCTTGCGAGCCCGAGATCCTGCGCGCCGCCGATCGCTATGGCGTGCCAGCCGGCATTCTCTATGCCGTCGGCCTGACCGAGACCGGAAACAAGGGCAGCCTCCAGCCCAACGCGTTGAATATAGAAGGAAAAGCGGTCTTCCCGAGAAGCCGGACGGAAGCACTTGCCACCTTCGCCAATGCCCGGCGCGAGGGCAAGACGCTGATCGATCTCGGCTGCATGCAGATCAACCACCATTATCACGCCTCGCATTTCCGCAGCGTCGAGGACATGCTCGACCCGCGTCAGAACGTCGACTATGCAGCACGCTTCCTGGCCAGTCTCCACGCCCGCCACGAAACCTGGTCGATGGCTGTCGCCCGCTATCATGCCGGCCCCGACAACGACCCGGCACAGAAGGTCTATGTCTGCCGCGTCATCGCCAATATGGTTGCCACCGGTTTTGGCAAATGGACGGCCAACGCCCGGACTTTCTGCAACCCATAAGCGTATTTGTCACTTCTGGCCCGCCAATCGCGCGGTCCCCCGGTTGTCGTTTGACTTGGTCAAGACTTGCCCCGCCAAGCATATGCGGTTGCACGCTAATGCAACCGGCACGATTCCAGACTCCCAAGAAAATAGCTACAAGAAATGACGGTTGTTCAGGATTCCCGCCAACCGATACCCCTCTCCTCACGGGGCAAATGATTTGATTCGGAGGCGGGCCGATGATCGTTATCGTTGACGAGCGAGAGCTCGTAACAGAGGGATACAATTCACTTTTTGACCGTGAGGGCGTCGCCTGCGCAGGCTTCGCATCCGGTGAATTCGGCGAGTGGGTGAACTCGGCCGCCGACACCGATCTGCGTTCGGTCCGGGCCTTCCTATTAGGTGACTGCCGCGAAGGCACGATCTCTCCGCGCCAGATCCGCGACCGCACCGGAGCCCCGGTCATTGCTCTCAGTGAGCAGCATTCGCTGGAGAACACGCTGCGGTTGTTCGAGAGCGGGGTCGACGACGTCATCCGCAAGCCGGTTCATATCCGCGAGATACTGGCCCGCATCACCGCCATCCGCCGCCGCGCCCATGAGGACGTCGCCTACACCGAGATAGGCGCCATGCGCATCTTCATGGACGGCCGCGATCCCGAGATCAACGGCCAGCCGCTTCCCTTGCCGCGCCGTGAGCGCCGTATCCTCGAATATCTGGCAAGCAATCGCGGCCGGCGCGTAACCAAGACCCAGGTCTTCAACGCCATCTATGGCATCTTCGACGAAGAGGTCGAGGAGAACGTGGTGGAAAGCCACATCAGCAAGCTGCGCAAGAAACTGCGCGAGAAGCTGGGCACCGACCCGATCGATTCCAAACGCTTCCTCGGCTACCGGCTCGTGTTCTGATGCCGTGCCGCGCCAGCCTCGCGCAAGACACGACGCGTAGCCTCGCTGCCAGTGGCATGGATATTGCGGAGACATTTCGATGAGCCTCTACGGAATGATGCGGACCGGCGTTTCCGGCATGAACGCCCAGGCGAACCGCCTGTCGACGGTCGCCGACAACATCGCCAATTCCGACACCACCGGCTACAAGCGATCCTCCGCCGAATTCTCGACGCTGGTCATGCCATCGACGGGCGGCGCCTACAATTCCGGCGGCGTCACCACGACGATCAGGCAGGCGGTCAGCGATCCGGGCGTGCTCCAATACACCACCTCGGTCTCCGACCTCGCCGTCAACGGCGATGGTTTCTTTGTCGTTCAGGATCCGAGCGGAACACCTTTGCTGACACGGGCCGGCGCCTTCGTTCCCGATGCGCAGGGCAGGCTGGTCAACGCGGCCGGCTTCCAGCTGATGGCCTACAGCTACGACAACGGCGTTCCCGCGGCGACGGTGAACGGCTTCGAAGGGCTGGTTCCGGTCGTGATCTCCGATCAAGGCATGACGGCGACGCCAAGCACCGAGGGCACCTACAGCGGCAATCTCCCCGCCGGCGCGACGCCGGTCGCGACCGCCAACCTGCCCGCCGCCAACGCTGCGGGCGCCCAGTACACGTCGAAATCCTCCATGGTTGCCTATGACAATCTCGGCAACAAGAAGCTGCTCGACGTCTACTTCACCAACACCGGCGCCGGCACCTGGCAAGTGGCGGTCTTCGATCAGTCGAAGGCCACCCCTGGAACATCGTTCCCCTACACCGCGGGCGGCTTTCTGGGTTCGGCCAACCTGACCTTCGACAACACCACCGGTAAGCTGACCGGCGCCACTACCGGCGTGTCGTTCACCGTGCCGAACGGCGCCAGCCTCAACCTCGATCTGTCGAAGCTGACGCAACTCGGCACCGGCTTCACGGTTTCGGACGCCGAGGTCAACGGCAACGCACCGAGCACCATCGACAAGGTGCAGATCAGCAAGGATGGCACCATCTACGCCCAGTACAAGGACGGCTCCACGAAGGCGCTCTACAAGATCCCGCTGGCCGAAGTGCAGAGCCCGGACCAGCTCAAGGCGCTTCCCGGCAACGTCTACGCGCAGGGCACCGAATCCGGCGCCGTGCGCGTCGGCTTTGCCAATGAAGGCAAGCTCGGTTCCATCGTCTCAGGCGCGCTCGAAAATTCCAACGTCGATATCGCCGAGGAATTGACCAACATGATCGCGGCGCAGCGCAGCTATACCGCCAATTCGAAAGTCTTCCAGACCGGTTCCGACCTGATGGATGTCCTTGTCAACCTGAAGAGATAAAACCGGGCACCGCCCGTGAAAGACCAGCATGTCGCTATCCACCGCATTGAGCATCGCCCAGTCGGCGCTTATGAATACCGCGCGGCAGACCAGCGTTGTCACGCGCAACATCTCCGACGCTTCGAGCCCGGATTATACGCGCCGCATCGCTGCCGTCACCAGCATGGCGCCAGGCGCGCGTTCGGTCGATATCCAGCGCGTTAGCAACGATCTGCTTTTCCGCCAGAACCTCGGCGCTCTTTCGGCCTGGAGCGGCCAGAGCACGCTCTACAGCGGCATGGATCAGCTGGACGTCTCGGTGAACGGCGTTGACAATGCCTCCTCGCCTTCGACCGCCATCGGCAATCTGCAGCAGGCGCTGCAGCTCTACGCCACTTCGCCGTCCAACCAGAATCTCGGCGCAAGCGTCATCGACGCGGCCAAGCAGGTGGTGCGCTCCCTGAACGAGGGCTCCAGGGCCATCCAGGATTTCCGCACTCAGACCGACGGCCAGATCGCCACGGCGGTGAGCGATCTCAATTCCCTGCTGAGCCAGTTCCAGGATGCCAACCAGGCGGTGATTTCCGGAACCCGTTCCGGTACCGACGTGTCCGATGCGCTCGACCAGCGCGACGCGCTGTTGAAGAAGATCTCGGACTACGTTCCGATATCGACCTTCACGCGCGGCGACAATGACATGGTCATCACGACCGGCGATGGCACGACGCTGTTCGAAACCATACCACGCGCCGTCAGCTTCACGCCTTCGGCCGGCTATACCGCCGGTGTCGGCGGCAATGCCGTCTATATCGACAATGTACCGATCTCGGCGGGAATCGGCGGCAACACCAGCGCCAGCGGCAAGCTCGCCGGCTTGCTGCAGTTGCGCGACGACATCGCCTCTACCATGCAGAGTCAGCTCGACGAGACCGCGCGTGGGCTGATCACGGCCTTTGCCGAGACCGCGCCTTCGAACCCCGATGCCGCCGGTCTGTTCACCTGGTCGGGCGCACCGGCCGTGCCGGCCGCGGGCACGCTGGTCGACGGCCTTGCCGCCACGATCAGTGTCAACGCCGCGATGGATCCGGGCACCGGCGGCAATGCAGCGCTGCTGCGCGACGGCGGCGCCAACGGCGCGGCTTATATCGCCAACACCAGCGGCGGCCCATCCTATTCCAGCCTGCTGATCGCCTATGGCGATCGGCTCGACCAGCCGATGACGTTCGATCCCGCCGCCGGGATTTCGGCAACGTCCAGCATTGCCGACTATGCCGCCAATTCGATCGGCTGGTTTCAGGGCGTGCGTCAGCAGGTCTCGACCGCCGCCGATGCAAAGGAAGCACTGGCGTCGCGCAGCGCCGAGGCGCTGTCCAACGCGACCGGCGTCAACGTCGATCAGGAAATGTCACTGATGCTCGATCTCGAACACACCTATCAGGCATCGGCCCGGATGATGAAAACCGTCGACGACATGATGACGGCCCTGTTGAACGCGGTGGGATAAGCCAATGACCTCAGTATCCTCGGCCGCCCTCTCCAATGCCATACGCTATCAGCAGATGCGCATGCAGGCCGAACTCGTCAAAGCGACCAAAGAGTCCTCGACAGGCAAGGTCGCCGACGTCGGCCTGGCGCTGGGCGGGCGTACCGCCCAGTCCGTCACTTTCTCGCGCGACCTGGACCGGCTCAACGTCATTATCGATTCCAACGGGCTGGTCGCGGCCCGGCTCTCGTCGACCCAGAAATCACTTGGCCAGCTCTCCACCGTGGCGCAGACCTTCCTGTCCAGCCTGACGACCGCGTCGTCGGGCGACAACTCCGATACGCTGACCCAATCAATGGGCCAAACGACGATCCAGCAGCTTGCCTCCATCCTCAACACCAGCGTCAACGGCGAATACCTGTTTGCCGGCACCAACACCGACGTCAAGCCGATCAACGATTTCACGGCGGCCGGGTCCGCCGCCAAGGCCGCCTTCGACGCTTCCTTCGTGTCCCATTTCGGTTTCACGCCCATCGATCCGGCCGCGGCCAACATCACCGCCGCCCAGATGGACGATTTCATCACCAACGACGTCGAACCACAGTTCCTCGGCGCGGGCTGGCAGACCAACTGGTCGAATGCCACCGACGAACAGATCGTCAGCCGCATTGCGCTCAACGAAACCACCGCGACTTCGACCAGCGCCAACAGCGACGGCATCAAGAAGCTGGCCATGGCAGCGGCCATGGTCTCCAGCCTGATGTCCACCAACATCAGCCAGGCGGCCAAGGACATGATCGTCGACCGTTCCGAGTTGCTGGTCGGCGAGGCGCTGAGCGGCATCGGCCAGGTCCAGTCGCAGACCGGCATCGTCCAGAAGCGGGTATCCGACGCCAGCGACCGTATGACGACGCAGGTCGACCTGTTCGAACGGCACATTCTCGATCTCGAAGCTGTCGATCCGGCCGAGGCCGCGACCCGCGTCGCCAATCTGACGCAGCACATCGAAACGTCCTTCGCTCTGACGGCGCGCCTCCAGCAACTCAGCCTGCTGAATTACCTGACCTGAAAACTCCAGCGGAACGGTAGAGCCAACGATGTACCAATTCTCCTACGCCGACATCCAGAGCACGTCCGTCTCGGATGCGAAGGATCGCGAACGGCAGCTCCTAACCCGCTCGATCGACATGCTGGCGGCGGCGGCCGCGATCGGCCGCGATTCTATGGAGGCGGTGGAGGCGCTGCATT
The DNA here is from genome assembly GCF_040320945.1 of Mesorhizobium sp. M0587. Classification (NCBI taxonomy): domain Bacteria; kingdom Pseudomonadati; phylum Pseudomonadota; class Alphaproteobacteria; order Hyphomicrobiales; family Phyllobacteriaceae; genus Mesorhizobium; species Mesorhizobium sp. M0587. The sequence continues at coordinate 60,587 of NZ_JAMYQP010000004.1, read as the reverse complement.
TCACCAACCGCGTCTGGACCATCTTCGTCGAGGATCTCGGCTCGAGCGACAACGCGTTGCCAAAGGAACTGCGTGCCAACCTGATCTCCATAGGCCTGTGGCTGCTGCGCGAGGCGGAGGACATCCGCCAGGGTCGCACCAACAATTTCGAAGGGCTGATCGAAGTGTCCCAGATTATCCGGGACGGCATTCAATGAGCAACACGCTGAAGATATCGCTGAAGCCCAACGAAAAGATCTATATCAACGGCGCCGTTATCCGCGTCGACCGCAAGGTCACCGTCGAATTGATGAACGACGTGCAGTTCCTGCTCGAAAGCCATGTGATCCAGGCCGACGACGCCTCGACGCCGCTCAGGCAGCTCTATTTCATCCTGCAAGTCATGCTGGTGAACCCGACCGGCGCCGGCGAGGCACGCGAGATGTTCCGACGCTCGCTGCCGCTGCTCCTGGCAAGTTTCGAGGACGCCGAGATCGGCAGCGCGCTGAAGCAGATCGACCGCATGGTCGGCGAGGACCATATCTATGAGGCATTGAAGGCGATCCGTTCGCTTTATCCTCTCGAACGCCGCGCGCTTGGCGGCAATGACGATGTTGTGGGCGCACCGCGTCCGCTGGCAGTGGGAGCACGCTACCGATGACCGTGGACATGACGACGACGTTGCCGGTTGGCGCCAACCAGGCCACCCAGCAGACCTCGAAGACCGCTGTCGACTACCAGTCTTTCCTGAAGCTTCTGATCGCCGAGATGAAGAACCAGGATCCGACCAAGCCGATGGATTCGACGCAATATGTCGCCCAGCTCGCCACCTTCTCCCAGGTCGAGCAATCGGTGCAGACCAACACCAAGCTCGGCCAGATCATGCAGTCCTCGGCGCTGTCGCAGGCCGATGCGCTGATCGGGCGCTCGATCACCTCGGCCGATGGCAACACGACGGGCACCGTCGCTTCCGTGCGCCTTGCCAGCACCGGCCTCATCGCCGTGCTGCAGAACGGCACGGAAATCGCGGTCGGCCCGGGCGTTTCGGTCAAGGCGGCGAGCTGACGAGGCCGGCAGAGCCGATCCGATGAACGAGGCCGACGCTCTCGATATCGTCCAGTACGCGGTGTGGACGGTGCTGACCGCGTCCGCCCCCGTGGTGCTGGTCGCCATGGCTGTCGGCATCGGCATCGCCCTGATCCAGGCGCTGACGCAGGTCCAGGAGATCACCCTGACCTTCGTGCCCAAGATCGTCGCCATCATGCTGGTAGTGGCGCTGACCGGACCTTTCATCGGCAGCCAGATATCGGCCTTCACCAACGTCATCTTCGAGCGCATCGAAAACGGATTCTGAGCCCGCCGGGGAAAGTTGCGCCCGCGCGCCGGCGGCCAGACCAGCAACCGGCTCGCCGAAGCGCTACGGGGCCATCGTGAGCGACGCGCACCGGTCCATTCGTATCCAGTCTGACGCGGGATGGAGGGCTTGGACCGCCTCTATCTCATTGTTGGACCATGGTCTTTTTCGAAAGACATTCGCCCTTTGCGACGCCATGCCCTAGTTTCGGCAATGATCTGGGCGAACCGATCATCCGACGAATCAGCACGACATGGCAGGGACCCGATGATTGACGAAAAGCCGGAAAGCGAGGGCGTCTCGGCGCTGGCGCCCTTCCGGCACGGCATTTTCCGCGCGGTGTGGGCGGCAAGTCTCGTTTCCAATTTCGGCGGCCTGATCCAGGGCGTCGGCGCGGCCTGGATGATGACCACGATCGCCACCTCCTCCTATCAGGTCGCGCTGGTCCAGGCCTCGACCACCTTGCCGATCATGCTGTTTGCGCTCGTCGCCGGCGCCATCGCCGACAGCTTCGACCGGCGCAAGGTGATGCTGGTCGCCCAGATCTTCATGCTGGTTGTTTCCGTGCTTTTGACCGTGTTCACCTATTTCGGCCTGATCACGCCCTGGACGCTGCTCGCCTTTACCTTCCTGATCGACAGCGGCACGGCGCTGAACAGCCCCTCATGGCAGGCTTCGGTCGGCGACATCGTCCCCCGCAACAAGGTGCCCGCCGCCGTCGCGCTGAACTCCATGGGCTTCAACCTGACGCGCAGCGTCGGCCCGGCGATCGGCGGCATCATCGTCGCCGCGGCCGGCGCGGCGGCGGCCTTCGCGGCGAACGCGGTAAGCTATATCGGCCTCATCGTCGTGCTGGCGCGCTGGAAACCGGACCTGCCGGCATCGACCTTGCCGCGCGAAGCGCTGGGGGCGGCCATGGGCGCCGGCCTGCGTTACGTCGCCATGTCGCCCAACATCGGCAAGGTGCTGGTCAGGGGCTCGGCCTTCGGCTTCAGCGCCGGCGCGGTGCTGGCATTGCTGCCCCTGGTCGCACGCGACGTCGTCAAGGGCGATGCCTTGACCTACGGCATCATGCTTGGCGCCTTCGGCATCGGCGCCGTCGGCGGCGCATTGATCAGCGTGCGGCTGCGGCAGCTTCTGTCCAGCGAGACGATGGTGCGCTGTGCCTTCGCCGGCTTCGCGCTTTGCGCCTTCAATGCCGCCGCCAGCCAGCATGCCTGGCAGACGTCGCTCGGCCTGCTGGTCGGCGGTGCCTGCTGGGTGATCGCGCTGTCGCATTTCAACGTCACCGTGCAGATGGCGACGCCGCGCTGGGTGGTCGGGCGGGTGCTGTCGGTCTATCAGACCGCCACCTTCGGCGGCATCGCGCTCGGCAGCTGGATCTGGGGCGTCGTCGCCGACGCGCATGGCGCCGAATCCGCGCTGATCGCAGCCGGCATCGCCATGCTGGCCGGCGGCGCCATCGGCCTGCTTCTGCCGCTGCCGCAACAACAGGTGCTCAACCTCGACCCGCTCAATCGCTTCAAGGAACCGCATCTGGGCCTCGACCTGAAGCCGCGCAGCGGGCCCATCGCCATCATGATCGAATACATCGTCCGCGACGAGGACGTGCCGGAATTCCTCGCCACCATGGCCGAGCGCGGCCGCATCCGCCGCCGTGACGGCGCCCGCAACTGGACGCTGGCGCGCGACCTCGAAAATCCGGCGATCTGGATCGAGCACTATCACACACCGACCTGGCTCGAATATGTGCGCCACAACCGGCGCGCTACCCATGCCGACGCCGTCATCGGCGAGCGCGTGCGCGCCCTGCACAGCGGCGACGAGCCGCCGCGCGTGCGCCGCATGATCGAGCGCCCGACGACCGCCGGCACGGCCCTCGTGCCGATCAAGGGACCGATCGAGCACTGACCGAAACAAGGAGTTAGGTCGGCGTCCCGCGCTTCTAACCCTCGCCTGACAAATCCCGGCGTGCCTTTTCGAGTTCTTCGGCATAGCGCCGCATCAAATGGCCCTCGGTCAGAAGTCCGAGCACGATGTGGTCGGTGAAATCCTCGACGACGGCCAGTTCCTCGGCGCCGGCGCGCTGGAACGTCTCGGCGGCGGACTGCACGTTCATGCTGGGCACCAGGACGGCATCCTTGTACCTGGCAAGGTCGCGCACAGCGATCTCTCCGTCGGAGAGATCGCTGTGCAGTTCGGCGACGATCAGCATGCCGACATAATGATCCTGCGCCTCGACGGCGATGACGCGCTGGGCGGATCCCAGCGGCACCTGCTTGCGGAAGGCGGCAAGCGTCGTCGAGGCGTCGATGGTCTTGATGTCCTTGCGCATCATCGAGCCGACGGTGAGGCTGCGCATCCAGCCGACATCGTGGGCGCTGCGGATGGTTTCACCGCGCAAATGGAAGCGCCATGTCGAGAACGAATAGCCGAAGGTCTCGCGCACCAGGATCGCCGCCATGATCGAGGCGGCCAGGACCACGCCGGTAAGCGTCAGGTCGCCGGTCGATTCCAGCGCCAGGAACGTCATCGTCAGCGGACCGCCGACGACGCCGACGGCCAGCGAGGTCATGCCGACGACGGCGGCGACGGCGGGGTCGATGCCGGTCGCCGGCGAGACGAGGGCCATCACGCCCGCGAACGCCTTGCCGAGCAGCGCGCCGAGGAACAGCGAGGCGAAGAACAGACCGCCGCGAAAGCCCGACCCCAACGAAACCGCCGAGGCGGCCAGTTTCAGCACGAAGACGCTGGCCACCACGGTCAGCCCATAGTTCATGGCGAATTCGCGATGCAGCGCGCCATGGCCGCTGGACAGGACCTGCGGCGTGATCAATCCCAGCAGACCGACGATGATGCCGCCGATGACGGGACGCAGCGAGGCATCGACCGACAGCCTGGCAAAACCGCGTTCGATCAGCGTCACCAGTTGCATGATGGCGACCGAGGCCGCGCCGCCGAGCAGGCCAAGCAGCAGGAACGGCAGGTATTGGCCGGCGGTGAGCGCCGGCAGGCCTGAAAGCTCCAGCGGAAACGGCACTCCGCCAAACACCTCCGCGGTCAGCGAGGCCGAGACCGCCGCCGCCATCACCGGCGCCACATTGGCGACCGAATAGATGCCGATAACCAGCTCGAAGCCGTAGAAGGCGCCGGTCAGCGGCGCGTCGAAGGCGGCGGCGATCGCGCCGGCGGCACCGCAGCCGACCAGGACCCGGACATCGTTGCGGCGCAGCCTGAACATGCGCGCCAGCCTCGACGCCAGGCCGGACCCGACCTGCGTATAGCCGGCCTCCAGCCCGACCGAAGCGCCGAAGCCGCTGGAGATCATCGTCTGGCCGGCGATGATGAAGGTATCGGTCAGCGACATGCGCCCGCCATAGAGCGCGTTGGCCTCGATCGGATCGACCGGCGTGCGGAATTTCCGGATTCTCAGCCAGATCACCGTCAGCCCGAGCAGGATGCCGCCGATCGCCGGGACCAGCGCCTGCATCGGACTGGCGAGCGAGAACATGCCCGAAAGCCTGCCGCCGGGCTGCACGCCGAACAGCAGCCAGTGCAGGTTCTGCACGATCTGGCTCATCGCGGTGACCAGTATGCCCGCCATGCCCCCGACGACGCCGGCCAGGATGACCACCGCGATGCCGCGTGCCTCGAGCAGCGGCAGCGATCTGATCAGCACCGCGCGCAGCCGGCGGGCATAGACTTGCGGGTGGTTTCTGGAAAGCACCAAGGCGGCTCGCCGATATCGGAAAAGACAGGGAAGGCTCGCCTGATACGCCCGGCGGCATGGCATGGCAACCATATTGGCGATACCTTGCCACCAGCCGGCACGGATCCTGAAGTATTCGACGGCGGCTGAGCGGCATCCGGCCGGCGCGTCGCTCAGGTCGGCTTGGGATCGCCGGCTTCATAAAGCACGAGGTTGCGCTCGCCGATGCCGAGCGCCGGCCAGCTCGCACGCCAGTCCGCAATGTGCGGCGTGCGGAAATGCGCGTCGAGCGCTGCCCGGTCGCTCCAGACTTCCGTGACACGGATGAGCCCGGCGTCGAGGACATCCTGAGCATAGGAATATTCGAGGCAGCCGGGCTCGGCGCGGCTGGTCGAAACCATGCGTTCCATTGCGGGCTTTGCCTGCTCAAGCTTTTCCGGCGGCAAGCGAACGGTGCCGATGATCAGGAGCATGGTCTTTCCTTCTTTTGAGACGGTCGAACCAGCCAGTCTCCCACCCTCGCGCAAGCTTGGCCAGCTACCCTCGCCGGGCTGTCGCATGCTCGGCAGTCTATGGTTCGAGGACTTGAATGGCGATCAGCGAAAGCATCCAGCCCGGCGCGGTGGCCAAGAACGGCCGCGACATCTTTTTCGCGCTCGGCATCGTCATTATCCTGGCCGTGCTGTTCCTGCCGATCCCGGCCTTTCTCATCGACATCGGCCTTGCCTTCTCGATCGCGCTGTCGGTGCTGATCCTGATGGTGGCGCTGTGGATCCAGCGGCCGCTCGATTTCTCCTCGTTCCCGACGGTACTTCTCATCGCCACCATGCTGCGGCTGTCGCTCAACATCGCCACCACGCGCATGATCCTGTCGCACGGCAACGAAGGCACGCACGCCGCCGGCTATGTCATCGCCGGCTTCTCCAAACTGGTCATGGCCAGCGATTTCGTCATCGGCCTCATCGTCTTCATGATCCTGATCGTGGTGAACTTCATCGTCATCACCAAGGGCGCAACGCGTATCGCCGAGGTCGGCGCCCGCTTCACGCTCGACGCCATCCCCGGCAAGCAGATGTCGATCGACGCCGACCTCTCCGCCGGCATGATCGACGACAAGACCGCGCAGTTGCGCCGCCGCGAACTGGAGGAAGAATCCTCCTTCTTCGGCTCGATGGACGGCGCTTCGAAGTTCGTCCGCGGCGACGCCATCGCCGGCCTCATCATCACCGCCATCAACATCGTCGGCGGCATCGCCATCGGCTATATCAGGCACGGCATGGGCATGGGCGAGGCGGCCGACGTCTTCATCAAGCTGTCGGTCGGCGATGGTCTCGTCACCCAGATCCCGGCGCTCATCGTTTCGCTCGCCGCCGGCCTGCTGGTTTCCAAGGGCGGCACCCGCGGCTCGACCAACCAGGCCGTGTTCGGCCAGCTCGGTGCCCATCCGCGCGCGCTCTATGTGGCGGCAGCACTGCTGGTGCTGCTCGGCCTGATGCCCGGCCTGCCGTTCTTCCCCTTCTTCGCGCTCGCCGGCGGCATGGCTGGCCTCGGCTATGTCATTCCGATGCGCCACAACCGCGCCGTCGCCGAAGCCGAGGCGCTGAAGAACCAGGAGAAGGCGACCAAGGCCGAGGAAGAGAAGAACTCGGTCAAGGCGTCGCTCGCCACCGCCGAGATCGAGCTCCTGATCGGCAAGCAGCTTTCGACCCGGCTGCTGACGTCGCATCAGGAACTGGTCTTCCGCATGGGCAAGATGCGCAAGAAATTCGCCCAGCAATACGGCTTCGTCGTGCCGGAAGTGCGCGTCGCCGACGATTATGCCATCCCGCCGAAGAGCTACCAGATCAAGGTGCACGGCACCGTGGTCGCCGAGTACCAGATGCGTGTCGGCGAGATCATGGTGCTGCTCGGCAACCGCGATGTGCCTGAAATACCCGGCGAGGAGATCCGCGAGCCGGCCTTCGGCATGCGCGCCTATTCGGTGATGGAGACCTTCGCCGAGGATTTGAAGCGCGAGAACTACACCTTCGCCGACAACATGTCGGTGCTGCTCACCCATCTCTCCGAGGTCATCCGCAACAACCTGCCGCAGCTTCTGTCCTACAAGGACATGAAGGCGCTGCTCGAACGCCAGGACCAGGAATACCGCAAGCTCGCCGACGAGATCTGCACCACGCACATCTCCTATCCCGGCCTGCAGGCGGTGCTGAAGCTCCTGCTGGCCGAGCGCGTCTCGATCCGCAACCTGCATCTGATCATCGAGGCGATCGCCGAGATCGCGCCGCATGTGCGCCGCACCGAGCAGATCGTCGAGCATGTCCGCATCCGCATGGCCCAGCAGATCTGCGGCGATCTCTCCGAAGGCGGCGTGCTCAAGGTGCTGCGCCTCGGCAACCGCTGGGATCTCGCCTTCCATCAGAGCCTCAAGCGCGACGCCAAGGGCGAGGTGCGCGAGTTCGACATCGATCCGCGCCAACTGGAAGAATTCGGCCAGGACGCCACCAAGGCGATCAAGAAATTCCTCGAGGCCGGCGAGCGCTTCGTCCTCGTCACCGCGCCCGACGCCCGCCCCTATGTACGCATGATCATCGAGCGCCTGTTCACCACGCTGCCGGTGCTGAGCCATGTCGAAATCGCCAAGGGCGTCGAGATCAGGGTGCTCGGGACCATATCGTGAGCGTTCTCTCGCAAGGCGTCGTCATCGCGGCGTTCCTCGCCTTCTGCCGGATCGGTGCCTGCTTCATGCTGATGCCGGGCCTGTCCAGCGCCCGCGTGCCGGTGCAGGTCAGGCTGTTCGTGGCGGTTGCCGCCACCGGCGGCCTGCTCGCCTTCCTGTGGGACAAGATCTTCCCCTTCGTCGATCCGCGCCCTCAGGTGCTGGTGCCTATGATCATCTCGGAGCTTCTGGTCGGCGGGCTGATAGGCGCCATGACCAGGCTCTACATGGAAGCCTTGCGCTTCATGGGCTCGGCCATCGCCATGCTGATCGGCTATGGCGGCTCGGGCGGGCCGGCGATCGAGGAGCCGGAACCGCAGGCGGCCCTTGCCGCCATCATCTCGTTCTCGGCGCTGCTGATGCTCTTCGTCTTCGATTTCGACCATGAGATCGTGCGCGCGCTGGTCACCTCCTACACGGTCGCGCCGGTCAACGTCTTCTTCAACCCGCAGGCGGCACTCGTCGATGTCGCCGACACCGTGTCGGACTCCTTCTTCCTGGTCATCCGTTTGGGCAGCCCGTTCGTCGCCTATGCCCTTCTCGTCAACCTGACGATCGGCTTCGTCAACAAGCTGACGCCGCAGATCCCGATCTATTTCATCTCGCAGCCCTTCGTCATCGCCGGCGGCATGATCATCTTCTATTTCGCCGTCGGCACCATGCTGTCGCTGTTCGTCGACGGCTTTGTCGACCTGACGCTGGCGAGGTGACATGAGCACGCGCAAGGACCGCCTGAAGAAGCTGGTCAAGGTGCAGGAACAGTTGAAGGCGCTGCACGAAACCCGTCACGCCACCTTCCTGGCCGCCGCAAACGCCGCCGAGGCCGAAGCCAGGGATTTGGTCGGGCATTTCGACCAGGACAATTCCCTCTCCGGCCTGTTCCCCGACCTCTACCACCGCCGCATCGCCCAGGCCGTCATCCGCCAGGAGGCGAGCCTCGAAAGCGCCAAGCAGGAGGCCAGCCTGATCGCCGCGGCAAGCGCGCGCACCAACATGGTCGAGCGCGCCTACAAGACCGTACGCAACCGCGACGAGCGCGAGCGCACCGACCGCGAACGGCTGGACCTGATCGCGCAGAAGCGGGGGCAGGAGTAGAGGAGGAGGTCTGCTATTGGACCGAAGCGAACCTTCGCAGGCAACGCTAGCTTATTATCTGTTCGGCGACAGCTTCTTCGAGACCAGCTGCCGCCTGGGCAGCAAGACCGCGAGCCGCTGCCTGTGAATCGTAAAATTCCTCAAGCGCGTGGACTTTGCCCCACCGCAGGGTGAACACATGGAGACCGCGGTTAGCGTACGAGGTGTCGCCGTTGAGCAGGGTTGCGGTGCCATCCCACTGGGCAAACACAGTGGTATGCCACGGCCAGCCCTTCACCCAGATGTGGTTGACCGTGAGATGGAGAGTGGGCAGAACACGGCCGAGGCGCTCAAACCAGCGGCGCAGGGCTTCCTTGTCGTGACGCTCTCCACCGAGCGCGTGGGCGCCGCCAACCCGGTGATGGACATGCGGCGCGAGCGCTTTCACCGCCGCATCCCAGCGATGATTGTTGACGTCATCGAAGCTCCGTCGGATCGATTTCTCGACAAAATAACTGTATAGCATATCATCTCTCCTCCAACTCATTCGGTAGCGTGATCGAAGGCACCCTGTGGCGAGCCGTTCGGACGCGAGAGCTCCCGGCCAGCACCATGCTGGGTCTTCGCGTCAGGTCAGCGCATGGTCGCGTCGGCTCGCAGGTATGGTTTTGCGGATCATCTCATATCCCCTTTTTTTGGATTGCGTTCGACTTCTATATCGTTTATAGATTACGGATGCAATCTAAAAGAGGGAAATGGCGATGCGCGTAACTCGCACTCAGGCTGCGGAAAACCGTGAAACCGTGATCAATGTGGCAAGCCGCCTTTTTCGGGAGCGAGGCTTTGACGGCATCGGCCTTAAGGATCTGATGAAGGGTGCCGGGCTGACCCAAGGTGCTTTTTACAAGCAGTTCGAGTCAAAGGACGACCTGGCGGCGCAGGCATCCAGGCGCGCGATGGAAAGCGCCACCCACAGGTGGTCGGCCGCGACTGCGGCGGATCCTGGGAAACCGCTCGACGCGGTGATCTCATTCTACCTCAGTATGGACCATCGCGAAGAAAAGATGGACGGCTGCCCGGTCGTTGCGCTCGGCTCGGATGCGGCCAGGCAAGGCGCCGAGGTAAAGGCGTCGTTCGAGGCTGGGATCAAGGAGTACCTTGAGATGCTCGGTGGTTGGGTTGGCGAGGCCGACGGCGAGAAGGCCGGCGACAAGGCCATGGCCGTTCTCTCGACAATGGTCGGCGCGGTACTGCTCTCAAGGGTCGTCAACGACCCCGAGCTCGCGCAGGCATTTCTGCATGCGGCGGCCGATCAGGTTCGCGAAGCAGTCGCCGCCTGAGTGGTGCGGGGCAGCGCCGCCGGCGCACCAAAATGACAGGAGAATAGATGCGACGAATAATCGTCACAGGCACGGGAGCGGTCACGCCGCCTTGTTCGGGCGCTGGACTGTTCCGCAGGACGACGCGAACGCCCCGAGGTGCTGATCAGGACATCCTTCGCTCCAAGCTCTCGTGCCTCTCCTATTCCGATCCAACACAAAGAAAGAGATGACGTCCATGAACAAGACCAATCTAGGCGTTGCCCTGGTGACGGGGGCATCCACCGGCATCGGGCATGCAACGGCCAAGGCCCTGCAGAACGCGGGCTTTCGTGTGTTCGGAACCAGCCGCCGCACGAACCCCAAGCCGTCCGACGGAGTTACCATGCTGACCTGCGACGTCACCGATGACGCCTCCGTTGCAAAGCTGGTCGATGATGTGTTGGCCGAAGCCGGACGCATCGACCTGCTTGTCAACAACGCCGGCATGGGACTGTTTGGCGGCGCGGAGGAGTCCTCGACCGCCCAGGCCCGGGCACTGTTCGACGTGAACGTCTTCGGCGTGTTCCGCGTGACCAACGCGGTATTGCCGGCAATGCGACGCCAAGGGAAGGGCAGAATCGTTAATCTAAGTTCGGTGCAGGGGTTCATCCCCGCCCCTTATTTCGCGCTCTACTCGTCGACCAAACATGCCATCGAGGGTTATTCCGAATCGCTCGATCACGAATTGCGCACGTTCGGCATACGCGTTTCGCTGGTGGAGCCCGCCTACACCCGTACGTCATTCGAGGACAATCTCGCCGCCCCCGATCAGTTGCTTGATGTTTATGACTCCGCGCGCGCCGGCATGACTATGGCCGTGCGGAAATCGATGGAAAAAGGCGATGCGCCCGAAGTGGTCGCCGAGACCGTTTTGGCCGCCGCGATCGATCCCGCTCCGAAGAAACGTTATGCGGCGGGAAAAATAGCACGCCAGGTCAGTTTCCTGCGCCGTTTCGTGCCCGCGTCCGCCTTCGACAAAAGCCTGCGAAAGCAGCTCGGGCTGCCGGTCTGACGTTGCCCCCTTGCCCCCCGCAAGCCTGCCACAAGCTTGTTGCGGCATGGTCTGGCCAAGGGAACCGGCAAAAGGCGGACTTTCTTGGCGATCTCTCCACCCAGCGACATCGTGATGGATGTCGCCCGAGCAGTCGATCCGACGGATATCGAGGCCGCACGCGCCGCGCTGGCCAGGCGCGCGGGTGGTGCTGCCGCTCCGTTTTCGGTCGATACCGCGGCTTCCGTCGATGCCGGCTCGATCCTGTCGCGCGCCACCGCCGACAAGGCCGCGGCGACGGCCGATCCCGCCAGGAAATTCAAGAAGTTCGAGGCTATGGTCCTGCAGACCTTCATCCAGAACATGCTGCCCAAGGACACCGAGGGCGTCTATGGCACGGGTCTGGCCGGCGACATGTGGAAATCGCAGCTCGCCGAGCACGTCGCCGATGTCATGGCCGAGCGCGGCGGCATCGGCATCGCCAAGTCGCTGGTGGCCGACCACTATCTCGAGGGCAAGCGCAAGGTGCCGATCGGGCCGGTCTCGGGCGGACCGGAAAAGACCGAGATCGACCGGCAAACCCGTTTGTCCACCTCGCTCGTCCAGGAATTGCAGCGCAAGGCCGCCAGGTCGATGACCGGCGACGAGACAACCATAAAAACAGACATCAAGATCTAGACTGGGAAACACCATGGCTGACTCTTCGGAATTCACCGCCAACCTGCCAGCGCGCACGACCGCGCCGGAAGCACCGACCCCTTTCGCGCGGCCTGGAAACCTTGCCGCCATCATCGGCCGCATCGAGGAGGTGGTCGAGCAGGAGACCGCCGGCATCCGCACCGACACCGGCTACGACCTCAAGTCGTCGAACGCCCGCAAGAGCCGCTATCTCTACGAACTGACCCGCGCCATGAAGGGCGGCAGCGAAGCCGAGTTCCTCGAACAGCACCGCGAGGGCCTGATCCGGCTGCGCCAGAAGCTGGCGAAGAACGAGGCTGCGATCCTGGCGCATCTGAGCGCCGTCAACGAGGTCGCCAGCCTGCTGCGCAGCGCCATCCAGCGCGCCGAAACCGACGGCACCTACTCCGCCGGCGAGTTCGGTAGGATGAAAGGGTAAAGCGCGGTCATGCCACGCTTGGGGTCCGAATGATCAAGGTTATCGCCATCGCCGTCTGGATCTGCGCCGCCACGCTCGGCGCGGTGTTCTATTCGTTCCAGGCAGCGGGCAAAAATGGCGTCGGCGAGACCCCGAAGCCGATGCTGGGCGGGCTGGACTACGTCAAGACCGAGGTCATCTCGGTGCCATTAATCCGCGACGCCAGGATCGACGGCTATTTCCTGACCAAGCTGGTCTACACGGTCGAGCCCGAGCAGATAAAGAAGCTGTCCATCCCGGCCGAGGCGCTCATCACCGACCAGGTCTACTCCTACCTCTATTCCAATCCCCAGATCGACTTCACCAAGAAGGAGACGATCGACCTCGACGCCTTCCGCGCCGCGATCCGCGACACCGTCAACACCCGTATCGGCGCGACGCTGGTGCATGAGGTTCTGGTCGACCAGGTCAATTTCCTGTCCAAGGACGAGATCCGCGACAACTGGCTGCGCCGCAGGAAAAGCGACACGGCGTCGGAAATGACCAAGGCCGTCAAGGCGCATTGAGCGGTTCGGTGCGGCAGGCATCGGCGGTCTCGGCAAACCGTCCGGTGCGGCGATAGGAACCAATCCCGGGGACCGGAACCCGTTGACGTAAACGTCAACGCGAAGCTATATGCGACGGCGATCATGGTCGCGGGACCATGCGGGCAGCACGCTTCGGCCGGACTGACGTGCCGTAGCGCGACGGATTCAACCAGACAAGGAGAACAGCGTGAGCGTTCAGGAGATTGCCGACAAGATCAGGTCGCGCGTGGCAAGCAGCGGGTTCGATCGTTCCGTGAAGTTCGACACCGGCGGCGACGGCGTCATCGTCATCGACGGTGCCGACGTCTCGACCGCCGACGCGCCCGCCGACTGCACCATCAAGCTCTCGCTCGACGATCTCGACTCCCTGATCGCTGGCGACCTGAACCCGACCATGGCGTTCATGACCGGCAAGATCAAGGTCGAAGGCGACATGTCGGTCGCCATGGCGCTAAGCCAGTTGATCGGCTGACCACGCCCAAAGCGCCCAGACGACAGCGCCTCCAAGGCACAAGAAACGCCGCCTTCCGGGGCGGCGTTTTCTTGTGAACGGCATTGGCCATCAACCCTCAGGCAGCCAGCGTCGGCGCCTGTGCCTTCAGCTTGCGCCCCGCTGCCTTCAGCGTGCCCTCGGCGCCGTCAAGCGCGCCGCCCACCAGTTCCAGCGCCAGCAGGCGGTGCCGCTCATAGGGGCCCGGCATGGCGAGCGAACCGGTCTTTGCAGCCGAGAAGCCGAAGCGCCCATAATAAGGCGCGTCGCCGACCAGCAGGATCGCCGCGTGGCCGAGACGCGCCGCTTCGGCGACCGCATGGCGCATCAGCGCCGAGCCGATGCCCGCACTCTTGAGCGATGGGTCGACCGCCAGGGGGCCAAGCAGCAGCGCTGCCGGGCCGCCCTCGCCCAGCGTGACGTCCCAGAGCCGCACCGTGCCCATGACTGCACCCGAGGCGTCGCGCGCGACGAAAGCCAGGCCTTCCGAGGGCCGCCGGCCGCGCCGCAGCTTCTCCGACGACTTCGTCTTGCGCTTCGGCCCCATGGCATGGTCGAGCAGCGCTTCGCGCGCCACGATGTCGTCCGGCGTTTCGGCAACGACGAAAGACGGCGTCGGCGATTTACGTGAGGCGACCCCCTCTGGCCACTTCGTGGCCATCTCCCCCTCGAGGGGGGAGATTCCGCGCGCAGCGCCTTCAACGAAATTTGCAATGTCCATTTCCGCGATCCCTAGCGAGCGGATATCTGTTCCACAGGCGAGCCCGGGCGGGCGACAAACGCCCACCTGGGATGATCTGAGCAGCTCTTGCGAGTTGCTCAGATCACGTAGGATCGGAGAGGCTCGAAGCCGTTGAAGGCGACCGCCGAATAGGTGGTCGTGTAGGCGCCGGTGCCTTCGATCAGCACCTCGTCGCCGATGGTCAGCGACAGAGGCAGCGGATAGGGCGTCTTCTCGTACATCACGTCGGCCGAATCGCAGGTCGGGCCGGCGAGCACGCAAGGCGCGGTCTCGGTGCCGTCATGCGCGGTGACGATCGGATAGCGGATCGCCTCGTCCATCGTCTCGGCCAGGCCGCCGAACTTGCCGATGTCGAGGAACACCCAGCGCACATTGTCATTGTCGGCCTTCTTCGAGATCAGCACGACTTCCGACTTGATGACGCCGGCATTGCCGACCATGCCGCGGCCCGGCTCGATGATCGTTTCCGGGATAGCGTTGCCGAAATGCTTGCGCAGCGCCGAGAAGATCGCCTGGCCATAGGCCTGGGCCGCCGGCACGTCGCGCAGATAGCGCGTCGGGAAGCCGCCGCCCATGTTGACCATCTTCAGGACGATGCCTTCCTCGGCGAGCGTCGCGAACACCGTCTTGGCGTCGGTCAGCGCACGGTCCCAGGCCGTCAGGTCGGTTTGCTGCGAGCCGACATGGAACGATACGCCATAAGCGTCGAGGCCAAGTCCCTTGGCATGGCGCAGCACGTCCACGGCCATATCAGGTACGCAGCCGAATTTGCGCGACAGCGGCCACTCGGCGCCTTCGCCGTCGGTCAGCACGCGGCAGAACACGCGCGCGCCGGGAGCGGCGCGGGCGATCTTCTCGACTTCCTCGACGCAGTCGACCGCGAACAGCCGGATGCCGAGTTGGTAGGCGCGTGCGATGTCACGCTCCTTCTTGATGGTGTTGCCGAAGGAGATGCGGTCCGCCGGCGCACCGGCGTCCATCGCCATCTCGACCTCGGCAACCGAAGCGGTGTCGAAGGACGAGCCCATCGCGGCAAGCAGGCGCAGGATTTCCGGCGCCGGATTTGCCTTCACCGCATAGTAGATCCTGGAATCGGGAAGCGCCTTCTCGAAGGCGCGGAAATTGTCGCGCACGACATCGAGGTCGACGACGAGGCAAGGGCCGGTCGGACGTCGGGTAGCAAGGAAGTCAAGGACGCGCTGTGTAGCCATCGGGTTTCTCCATCACGCCTTTCGGCGTGCAATAAGGCTGCGGAACGCGGGCTGTCGGCCTCGCGAACACGCGGTGGACAAAGGCGGGACGGAAATCCATGGAACCAGCCGGTGGAGACCCCGGAACCATGAAACGCCGTCTCGCGGCGATGAACCTTGGCCTTGCCCGGCTTCGGTTCGCTTTGTCTGCCTTGGCTTGGACTGGGAGAACCCCGTTCCGCACTGCCGGCAATGATGGTGTGCCTCTTCAGTAACCCCGGTCTTTGGACAACCGGCAGAGAACCAGAAAGGCCCGCACCGTCGTTGCTTCAAGGTGTCCTCGGTCTGGCGGTTGGCCGCTAAACCGACTGGAGGGGTTGGCTCCAGTTACCTTACCGATTTCCCTCACCATTCAGAGGATCGGCGGACACCCACAGGCACGTGCGACTTTGGGCAAGCGCGATATAAGGGCGAAGGCTTTCACAATCAATAAAAATCGTGTCCAAGGTTGTAAAATTTGCTGCATCGAACAATGCTGGCGCAATCGTATCCGGATATCGAACGATGACAGGCACGCACGGCCCTCTCAACGCCTTTCTCGATCTCCCCCAGGTGCCAGTGGCGCATGCCGAACTCGGCCCACTGGCCGGCCTGCGGCTGGCGGTCAAGGACATCTACGACGTCGCCGGTTACCGCACCGGCTGCGGCAATCCCACAAAATTCGCTGAAAGCCCTGCCGCCTCGCGCACAGCGCCGGCCGTACAGATGATTTTCGATGCAGGGGCACGCTTCGTCGGCAAGACCCAGACCGACGAGTTTGCCTTCGCGCTGTTCGGTCAAAATTCGCATTTTTCGTTTCCGGTGAACCCGGCAGCGCCCGACCGCGTCACCGGCGGCTCGTCATCGGGCTCGGCGGCGGCGGTGGCGGGCAGGCTGGCCGACATCGCAACAGGCTCCGACACAGGCGGCTCGATCCGCGCGCCGGCGAGTTTTTGCGGATTGATCGGCCTGCGCACCACGCATGGCCGCATTCCGCTCGACGGCACCATGCCGCTGGCGCCGAGCTTGGACACATTCGGCTGGTTCGCCGACGACATCGAGACCTATGAGACCGTCGGCAAGCTGCTGCTTGGCCGCGACCCGCACCAGCACCCGTTGAACCGCCCGCTGGTGCTGACCTGGCTGGACGAGAAGGTCGCCCGCCCGGCGCTTGCCGAATATGCCGAGATGAGGGCACTGGCGGGCGCGGTATTCGGCGCGCCGGCGGCGCCGGCGACGCGCTTCACCTCGTCTCCCGATGAACTCTACTGGTGCTTTCGCCGGTTGCAGGCCAGCGAAGCCTGGGCGATGCATGGCCAATGGATCATCAGCGGCGAGCGCGGCCTCGGCCCCGGCGTCGAGGAACGTTTCGCCTTTGGCCGTGCCATCGATCCCCCCACGGTGCGGGCCGACACGTCGCGCCGGCTGGCCTTTCGTGCCGAACTCAGCGCCCTGCTAGGCAAGGACGGTTTCCTCGTCCTGCCGACGGTTCCCGGCCCGGCGCCCTATGTGGACAGCACGCCGGAGCAGTTCCAGGCCTATCGCGAGCGGGCCTTGCATCTTTTGTGCCTTGCCGGCCTTTCAGGTTTTCCGCAAATCACCTTGCCCATCGGCTCGGTCGCCGGTGCCCCGTTTGGCCTGTCGCTGCTTGGCCCTTCCGGCAGCGACATTGCCCTGATACGGCTCGGCCGGAAACTTCTCGATGCGGCACGAAAGGCCTGACCAATGGACACACTGACCCGCATGCGTGCCTTCATCGACGTGGTCGAGGCCGAGGGCTTTTCGGCGGCGGCGCGCAAGATCGGCCGCTCAAAGGCATTGCTGTCCAAATATGTGCGCGAGCTCGAGGACGAGCTCGGTGCGCTGCTGCTCAACCGCACCACCCGCCAGTTCTCGATGACCGAGGCCGGCCACACCTATTACCGGCGCGCCTCGGAGATCGTGCGCGAGGTCGACAGCCTGGCCGACGCCGTGCGGGAATCGTCCGGCGACGTGCGCGGCAGGATCAAGCTGTCGGCGCCGCGTACCTTCGCCGACGCGCCGGTCGGACAGTCGCTGATCGACTTCGCCAAACAGCACCCCGACATCGTGCTCGACATCCAGCTCGACGACCGCTTCGTCGATCTGGTCGAGGAGGGTTTCGACCTCGCGGTGCGCATCTCGCGGCTGGAGAACTCGTCGCTGATCGCCAGGCGCCTGGCGCCGTTTTCCACCAATCTCTGCGCTTCTCCCGAACTGATCGCCAAGCATGGCATGCCGACACGGCCGCAGGATCTCGGCCGCATGCCGTGCATCGTCGACACCAATGGCCGTGGACTGAACAACTGGCCGTTCAAGGGCGACAATGGCGATCCGGTGAGCGTCGCGGTGTCGGGTCCGATCGAGGTCAACAGCCCGATGACAGCGAGAGCCGCCGCGGTGGCCGGGCTCGGATTTTGCGTCCTGCCGGATTTCATCGCCGCGCCCGACATCGAGAGCGGGCGGCTGGTGAAGGTCATGGATGACCGCATCCTGTCCGGCGGCGGCATTTTTGCCGTCTACCCGCACCGCCGCTATCTGCCGGCCAAAGTCCGCGTCTTCGTCGACTTCCTGGTTCAGTGGTTCAGGACGCGCGACGCTGCCTGATCGGCCAGGCTCCAGGGCAATTCCAGGAAAAATGTGAAACGGTTTCCCCGGAAAAGCGCTTAGCTCTAAGCCTTGCCCAGATGTTTCGGCCAGAATTCCTGATGGACTTCGGCGGCTTCGTCTTCCAGGTTCGGGCCAACCACGGTGACGATGCGCGCGCCGGTTTGCAACACCGCCCGGCTCGGCACGTTCAACCCGATCCCGGCGATCTCGCCAAGCCGCGCTTCGGAGCACGCAAACACCATGCGCCCGATGCCCGACCAGTAGATCGCCCCGGCGCACATCGCGCACGGCTCCGTGCTGGTGTAGAGCGTGCAGTCGGCGAGAAAAGCAGCGTCGTAATGCTGCGCCGCCAGTTTAACCAGGTTCATCTCGGCGTGATTCGTCATATCATGGCCGGTGAAGACGCTGTTTTCGGCGCTCAGGATTATTTCGCCGTCCTTCACCAGCACCGAGCCAAACGGTTCGTCGCCGCGTTGCATCGCGGATTTCGAGAGCGCGATCGCCTCGCGTAGAAACGGCTCGTGGTTTTCCATCAGAGTCTTCCCCATAAAGCTAGAGTGGGACTTTGTCTTGAATCGGAGGGATTTCCAAGCGGCTGCAAATCAGATGCAAGTCGGCGATCTGCATCGCCGCAACCGTCATCTTCTGGCTCCAGTGAGCCCAGGCATGATCCCGAAAGGAGTATCCGATTTTCGCTGGAGATCCTGCACGATCGTCGAATCAGAACCTCATTCGGGTTCCATCGGGATGAAACAGGCTCCCTGCCGTCTCGCGGTCCCATTTTCGCCCCCTTTCTGGTAACTCTCGACATCCTCTCCGAAACCAAGGGAATCGCGACCGCGAATGCATCTGAAACGGCACGCAATCATGCTGGCTTCGGCCCTGACGGCAAATTTTGTCGCCGTCGTACCGGCGCAGGTGCATCCGCATGTCTTCGCCGAGGCTCGCCTCGACGTGATCCTCTCTCCGGATCATCAAAGCGTGAAAGCGCTGCGCCATCTCTGGCGCTTCGACGATCTGTTTTCCAGCACGGTGATGATGGAGTTCGACAAGAACTCCGACCTGAAACTCGATGACAAGGAGCTGAAGGAGGTCGCCGACACCGTGCACGCCTCGCTGGCCGAGTTCAACTATTTCCAACTCGTCACGCAGGGCGGCAAGGACGTGGCGATGACGCCGCCGCCGCATCTTATGGCCAATTTCGACAACGACCAGTTGATCATCTTGTTCGAATCCGAACCGAAGGTGCCGATCAAGCTGACCGGCACGATCGACATCGGCGTCTACGATCCGACCTTCTACACGGCGATCGACTTTACCGAGGATTCCAACATCACGGTTCAAGACCTGCCATCGAACTGCACCAGCAAGGTGGTCCGTCCGGATCCGGATGAAGCGATCAAAGAAAACCAGAAGACCCTGACGGAGGCCTTCTTCAACGATCCGACAGGAACCGACATGAGCAAGATCTTCGCCACCAAGCTTGAACTGACCTGTCAGCCGGAAGGATGAAGCCGTGACGAAACCGTCCCTGCGTTTGGCATTCGGCCTGTTGGCCATCACCTTCGTGATGATGCATTTCGCCAACACCGCCCATGCCCAGAGTTCGCTCGGCATCGGCGTCAATGACGGCATGGCGCCCACCACCGGCCCGTTCGCCCATATGCTGATGTGGATCAATCTCAGGCAGCAGGAATTCTATCGCGCGCTGGCCACGGCTATGAAGGCGATGCGCCAGGACGGCAGCAAGCTCTGGATGCTCATCGGCCTGTCCTTCGCCTACGGCATCTTCCACGCCGCCGGTCCCGGCCACGGCAAGGCGGTGATCTCGTCCTACATGGTGGCCAACGAAGTGGCGCTGCGGCGCGGCATCCTTTTGTCCTTCGTCTCGGCCCTGCTGCAGGGCCTGACCGCGGTCGCGGTGATGGCCGTCGCCTATTTCGTCCTGCGCGGCACCGCCGTCTCGATGACCGACGCGGCCTGGTTCATGGAAATCATGAGCTTCGTCTTCGTCACCCTGTTCGGTGCCTGGCTGCTGTGGCGCAAGCTCGGCCCCTCCGTCCTGCGCCTGTTTGGCAGGGGACCCGCCTACAGCCTGTCGGCGGCTCACGCCGGCCATTCTCATGGCGGTCATTCCCATGGCGGTCATTCCCATGCAGGCCACTCGCCTGCGGGACATTCTCACGCCGGCCATTCGCACGCTGCTCACAGCCAATCGGCGCATGCCCATTCGCACGCGCTGCACGTGCATGACGATCACGACCACGCGCATGATCATCACGATCATGGCGCGCACGATCATGCGCATCACGATCACGCGGCGGGCGAGGTCTGCGACACCTGCGGCCACTCGCATGCGCCCGATCCGGCGCTGTTGTCGGGCGACCGTTTCGACTGGCGCACCGCCTGGACGGCGGTAGCTGCCGTCGGCATCCGCCCCTGCTCCGGCGCGCTGATCGTGCTCAGCTTCGCGCTTCTCAACGGGCTCTGGCTCGGCGGCCTGCTGTCCGTGCTGGCGATGTCGATCGGCACCGCCATCACCGTTTCGGCACTGGCCACACTAGCGGTGACCGCCAAGAACTGGGCGGTGTATTTCGCCGGCGACGGCCGCATGGGCAACCGCATCCATTCGATCGTCGAGATCGGCGGCGCCGCCTTCGTCTTCCTGTTCGGACTGCTGCTGCTGTCGGCCAGCCTGGCGACGGGCGGGTGACTTTTTCGCCATCGCCAATTGCCGATTTCAGCGCCGCCCCTCATCTGCCTGCCGGCATCTTCTCCCCGTGAAGGACGGGGAGAAGGGGCTGGCCGCAACGTTGGCGCCCCCCTCTCCCCGTCCTTCACGGGGAGAGGGTAAGGGTGAGGGGCAGCGCCGACGTCGGCAATTGATGCTGCAACTGGAAGCCTGGGAACCCTAACCGGCAAGCCTGCCGCCCAGCTCATCCTCGATATGCGCTTGGATGATCTCGTCAAAACTCTTTTCCGCGACAAAGCCGAGTTCCCTTGACCGTCGCGCCTCGAACCGGGTCGGCCACCCCTTGACGATCGCCCAGATCGTTTCGTCCGGCTCCTCGCGGATCAGCTTCACTGCCTCGGCGCCGGCGATGCGTTCCAATGCCTCTATCTGCTCGCCGACGGTGACGGCGACGCCGGGCATCGTCAGGTTGCGGCGCGGCCCGACCGCGGCGCCGTCGATTTCCGCCGCATGGATCAGGAAATTCACCGCCGAGCGCGGGCTGGCATGCGTGTGCACGACCGTGCGCGGCACCGGCAGGATCGCCTCATGGCCGTTCAGCGGTTCGCGAATGATGCCGGAGAAGAAGCCGGACGCCGCCTTGTTCGGTTTGCCGGGTCTGACACAAATGGTCGGCAGCCTTATGCCGATCCCGTCGAAGAAGCCGCGCCTGGAATAGTCGGCGAGCAGCGCCTCGCTCATCTGCTTCTGCGTCCCGTAGGAGGTCAGCGGCGTCGGATGGAACTCATCCGGGATGACATCCGGGAACGGGGCGCCGAACACCGCAATCGACGAGGTGAAGACCAGGCGCGGCGCAAAGCCCGCCAGGCGGATGGCGTCGAACAGCGCGCGCGTGCCGTCGAGATTGACGCGATAACCGAGATCGAAATTGGCTTCCGCCTCGCCGGACACGATGCCCGCGAGATGGAACACGACGTCGGGGCGCGACGCGACCAGGCGTTCGGCGGCACCCGCCTCGGCGAGGTCGCCGGTGTGCGGCGTGACGTTGACGCCGTCCATGGCCGGCGCCTGCGGCGGCACGATGTCGTGCAGGTCGAGCGCGGTGATCTTCTTGCCGCGCAAGATACCGTCTTTGGCCAGCCGGGCGATGAGCTTGCGGCCGACCATGCCCGCGGCGCCGGTGATCAGAATGCGCATGTCAGATGTTCCTTCATTTGTCCTGGTTCTTGCGCTGGTTGCGGGCCCGCAGCCAGAACACCGAGAAAAACGCCAGCACGAAGACGATGCCGAAGGCACCGGCTAGCACGGTCGAGAGGCTGCCGAGTGCCAGCATTATGGTCGGCAGGTAGAAGGCGGCGATGCCGAACAGAAGCATGATCCAGACGGCCGCGATCGCCGCATTGCGCGTGTCGCGATCCATCATGCCGCATCCTGGCGGCGAGCGTTCATCGGGCTGGTTTGCAAGGCTTTGGAACTCCTGAGGCAGGACCGATCGACATCAATCGACCGGACCTAGTGATAATGGCCGTGATGCACGGCCGCATCGTGCTGGTGATCATGGCCGTCGCCATCGTCGGCGCAGTGGCCGAATTCAGGTTCGACCGTGGCATGGCTGATGCCATGCTCGGACGCAAGCCGCTTCTTGACGGCGCTGACTGCCTGATGGGCGTCGGCGCCCTCGTTGAGGCAGGCATGCAGCGTCGCCATGGTGCTGGTTCCGTCGAGCGACCAGATGTGCATGTGGTGCACTTCGCGCACGCCCTTCACCGTGGCCTCGATGTCACGCGCAATGAGGTCGCGGTCGAGGCTCGGCGGCACCCCTTCCAGCAGGACATGTGCGGCGGCGCGCATCAGCGACCATGCCGTGGACAGGATCAGCAGCGAGACGAGAACCGACAGGATCGGGTCGATCGGCGTCCAGCCGGTCATCAGGATGACCAGCGCCGCAACGATCGCCGCGGCCGAGCCGAGCAGATCGCCAAGCACATGCAGGATGGCGCCGCGCATATTCAGGTTTTCGCGGTCGCCGCCATGCAGCACCAGAAAGGAGCTGATATTGACCAGCAGGCCGAGGATCGCCACCACCAGCATCGGCCCGCCCAGCACCGGCGCCGGCGTCTGCAGGCGCTCCCACGCCTCGTAGACGATCCACAGCGCGATGACGAAGATGGCGATGCCGTTGGTATAGGCCACCAGCGTCTTGACCCGGCCGAAGCCATAGGTGAGACGCACGGTTGCCGGCCGCCCCGCAAGGTGGAAGGCATACCAGGCGAGCCCGAGCGCGATGGCATCGGCGAGCATGTGGCCGGCATCGGCCAGCAGCGCCAGCGACCCTGTCAGGATGCCGCCAAGCGCTTCCGCGACCATGAAACCAGCCGTCAGGCTGGCCGCGACCAGCACGCGTTTCTTGTCGGTCGAGCCATGCACATGGCCGGCGCCGTGATCGTGCCCGCTGTGATCGTGGGAATGGGTATGCGCCATCCAAACTCCCGTTGCGCCGAATTCAGGTCACGCCCCGAACTCGGCGCGAAAATCTTCCAGCCGCCGCTTCTGCTGGCCGTCGGCGTCGAAATTGGCCGGGTCGAGCCACGCTTCGTAGGCTTTGCGAAGGGCCGGCCATTCCTTGTCGATGATCGAATACCACGCGGTATCGCGGTTTTCACCCTTGACGATGAGGTGCTGCCGGAAAATGCCCTCGAACTTGAAGCCGAACCGTTCCGCCGCCCGCTTCGACGGTTCGTTGCGGTTGTTGCACTTCCATTCGTAGCGGCGATAGCCGAGTTCGTCGAATATGTATTTCATGAACAGGAACTGCGCTTCCGTCGCGCCCGGCTTGCGCGAGATCAGCGGCCCCCAATAGATGTTGCCGATCTCGATGACGCCATGGGCCGCGTCGATGCGCATCAGCGTCTGGCGTCCGGCGACCTTGCCGCTGGCCTTGTCGATGACGGCAAAGAACAGCGGATCCTCGCTCGCTTCCACCTTGTCCAGCCATGGCTGGAAGGCGGCGCGGGTTTCCGGCGGATAGTCGGGCAGCCAGGCGAAGCGGCCATCGACGTCGGCCACGGAAGACGCTTCATAGAGGCCATCGCCGTGCTTGGCGGCGTTCAGCGGCTCAAGCCTGACATAGCGGCCCTCCAGCACCTTGCGCTCAGGCCGCGGACGCGGTTGCCAATCTTCGAGATTTTCCGACACCGAAAACTCCAATCCGTTTGACTTTTGCCGGCCGAAGCTCACAAAAACGCGACCCAACAGTAAGAACCACACGGACGGGAAAAATGCTCCACACGATTTCGGCCTTCGACCGTCTCGGCGAGGAAAATGCGTTCGCGGTGCTCGCGAGGGCCACGGCGCTCACCCAGCAAGGCCGCGACATCGTCAATCTCGGCATCGGCCAGCCCGACTTCAAGACGCCGCAGCACATCGTCGAGGCGGCGATCCAGGCGCTGCGCGACGGCCATCACGGCTACACGCCCGCCAACGGCCTGCTGGCGACGCGCGAGGCCGTGGTGCGCCGCACGCTCACCACCACCGGCGTCGAGGTCTCGCCCGAAGCGGTGATGATCCTGCCCGGCGGCAAGCCGACCATGTTCGCCGCCATCCTGATGTTCGGCGAGCCGGGCGCCGAGATCCTCTATCCCGACCCCGGCTTTCCCATCTACCGCTCGATGATCGAGTTCACCGGCGCCGCACCCATCCCCGTGCCGATGCGCGAGGAGAACGGCTTTGCCTTCTCGGCCGAAGAGACGCTGGCGCTGATCACATCGAAGACCAGGCTCCTGATCCTCAATTCACCGGCCAACCCGACTGGTGGCGTCACGCCGCGCGCCGAGATCGAGAAGCTGGTCAAGGGGCTGGAGAAGCACCCGCAAATCGCCATCCTCTCCGACGAGATCTACGACGTCATGACCTACGACGGCGAGACGCATTGCTCGCTGCTCGGCTTTCCCGAAATCCGCGACCGGTTGATCGTGCTCAACGGCTGGTCCAAGACCTGGGCGATGACCGGCTGGCGCATGGGTTGGTCGATCTGGCCAAACGGCGACAAAGGCGCCCATCTCTATGACAAGGTGCGCAAGCTGGCGGTCAATTGCTGGTCCTGCGTCAACGCGCCGAGCCAGTTCGCCGGCATCGCGGCCATAGACGGCCCGCAGGACGACGTTCACAGGATGATGCGCGCCTTCGACAGCCGCAGGAAGATCGTTGTCGAGGGGCTGAACGCCTTGCCCAATATTTCCTGCATCACGCCAAAGGGCGCATTCTATGCCTTCCCTAATGTGTCGAAGACCGGCTGGAAGGCAAAAAAACTCGCTTCCGCTTTGCTCGACGATGCCGGCGTGGCGCTGATCGGTGGCCCCGACTTCGGCATCCTCGGCGAAGGTTACATCAGGCTCTCCTACGCCAATTCCGAGGAGAACATTTTGCGCGCGCTGGAGCGGATCGGAACGTTTCTGGCCAAGTAGGCCGGCCGCACGACGATGTCATGAGCCGTCGTGATGCGTTTGGACGAGGCTGGGCGAGCATGTCGAAAACGGCTACGACTTCCACGATCAGGACTGGAACGAGGGATCTCGGATGTTCTATGCAATCCTTGCCTATCACGTGGAAGATGCGATCAAGGCGCTGACGCCCCAGGAAGATGCGGCGCTCATGACCGATCTGCTCAAGATCCATGACGGGCTCTATGCGGACGGCAGCCTCGGCCCATCGGCACGGCTTGGCCCGACACAATCGGCCTTCACATTGCGCGGGCCTGGTGAGGGAACGGTCATCGACGGCCCGTTCGCCGAGACCAAGGAGCAACTGCTCGGCCTCTATGCCGTCTATGAGATACGCCCGATCGCGCTCTATCTCCCCGGCGTGCCGCTGGCGGAGAAATGATCAGCCGCGTCCCACGAACGGCATCTTGGTGGCCATCACGGTCATGAACAGCACATTGGCGTCAAGCGACAGGCTGGCCATGTGGACGACGGCGTCGGCGACGTGCTGGACGTCCATCACCGCTTCGGCGGAGATCAAGCCGTTGGCCTGGGGCACCCCCACGGTCATCGGCTGCGCCATGTCGGTCAGCGCGTTGCCGATGTCGATCTGGCCGCAGGCGATGTCATAGGGCCGGCCGTCGAGCGCCAGCGTCTTGGTCAGTCCGGTGATTGCGTGCTTGGTTGCCGTGTAAGGCACCGAGCCCGGGCGCGGCGCATAGGCCGACACAGAGCCGTTGTTGATGATGCGGCCCCCCATCGGTCGCTGCTTGCGCATGGCGCCGAAGGCGGCACGGGCGCACAGGAACGAACCGGTGAGATTGACCCCGACGATATCGTTCCACACTTCGACCGGGATCTCGTCGATCGGTGTCGATTTGTAGCCCATGCCGGCATTGTTGAAGAGTAGGTCGACGCGGCCAAAAGCTTCCGCCACGGTCTCGAACAGGTCGTCGACCTCGCCGGCCTTGCTGATGTCGCAGGCGACCGCCAAGGCCTTGGCTTCGGTCGTCCGTCCGGCCTCCGCGACCGCGGCATCCAGCACCGCTTTGCGGCGTCCGCAGAACACCGTGTTCCAGCCAGCCTTGAGCAGCGCCGTGGCGACGCTCTTGCCGATGCCGGTGCCGGCGCCGGTGACGATGGCGGTTTTTTGCTCGGTCATGGCAGTTGTCCTCCGGCAGCGCTGCGCGTGCCCGCCCGATCTTCAGGGTTTGGTTCAAGAACGGAATCCATCGCAAATGACGACAGCGATGGCAAGCGGGCCGACCAGGGCGCGACCGCGAAAAGCAGCATCCGGTCTCCGGAAAAAGCTCTGATGGGGGCCGGCAAAAAGGGCGGTCATTGGCGACCGCCCTGATCCGAACCGGACTTGGGAGGAGGAAAAGCCGATCCGACTGTGTAGAATCATGCGCTTCCTGAGTTAACGCGGGATTAACACCGGATGGCACGACCTGTCCCGATTTGATGCTACCAACGCGGATTGGGCGACGTGCCTGCCTTGGCGGCCAGCACCTTGGCCGCCGAAACCGTCGCCTCGACATGGTCGACCAACGCGTCGGGCAAGCCAAGCCGGCCGGCAAGCAGGTCGAGATAGCCGCGTTCGGCACGTGTATCGGGGTCGATGGTAAGGCGCGAGGCCGTATAGAGTTCGAGTTTCTGCGCATCGGTCTTCGCGCCCGCCACCAGCGTGTCGAGATCGAGCGGGGCCTCAAGTTCCGACATCAGGAATTTCTCGGCATCGGCGCCAATCCCCGCCAGGCTGAGCTTACCGGCGATCTTCTGGCGTTCCTCGTCGTCGATATGGCCATCGGCCTTGGCCGCCGAGATCATCGCCCGCACCAGGGTCAGCGTGAATTCGTCCTCGCCCTGCGGCGCCTGCGATGGGTGGAAGGCGGTGTCCTTGGGCGGCGGCAGCAATTCCGGTTCGCCGGCCGCCGGCGCCTGTTCCGGTGCCTTGCCGGCCTTGTAATTCTGATAGGCCTTGTAGGCGAGGCCGCCGATCGCCGCGAGGCCGCCAAGCTTCACGGCGGCACCCGTCACTTCGCGGCCAGCACCGGTTCCAAGCAGCACCGCGGCAAGTGCGCCGGCGGCCAGCGGATTATCCTTGGCCATCTGCACCGCTTGCCCGGCCTTGTCGCGGACGGTGCCGCTGGTGCTGGGAATTTGCGAGCCGAGCAGATCATCGAGAAGCTTCTTGGGATCGAACATTCAGTGCCTCCAGGATTTGCCCGGCGCAACGGGCAGGTTTCGAACGCCGAAGACGTAGATCCCGAAGCCTGACATTGCAATGACAGGCCGCCGCCTGGCAAGGCAACGAATCCGGGTTGCCGGGTCGGGAGCGTTCGCCGGCATGTTGGTTGAGAAGCATCAAAAGAAGACCCGCCGGTGCGGCGGGTCGTTGGCGCAAATCTGCACCATAGATAGATATCTACCATAGCTGCACTCACCCTGTCAAGAAAAAATTCCTATCATCAAAAGCTGCGCCGCTTGGCCGCCGTCGTCAGCCGAGGCGGGCTTTATGACCCGATATGCGGGCCGTTGCCGCGCGCCTGTGCAAGTTCGACCTGCCGCTGGCGCTCGGCGTAGCGCTGGCGATCCGCATCGGAGCGGGCATCGAAGCAATGCGGGCAAGAGACGCCGGCGGCAAATTTCGGCGACGTCAGGTCGCCCAGCGTGAGCGGATGTCGGCAGGCGCGACATAGTTCCGCGTCGCCCTCGGCAAGGCCATGCGACACCGAAACCCGCTCGTCGAAAACGAAGCACTCGCCTTGCCACAGGCTCTGCTCGGCCGGCACGTCCTCGAGATATCTGAGAATGCCGCCCTTGAGGTGAACCACGTCCTCGAAGCCGAGCGACTTGACATAGGCGGTCGCCTTTTCGCAACGGATGCCGCCGGTGCAGAACATCGCGATCTTGCGACCCTCGAGTTCTGCGCGGTGCGCTTCAACCCAGGCCGGGAATTCGCGAAAGCTCGCGGTTGCCGGATCGATCGCGCCCTTGAACGTGCCGATCGACACTTCGTAGGCGTTGCGCGTGTCGATGACGATCGTCTCGGGCTGCGAAATCAGCGCGTTCCAATCGGCCGGCGCGACATAGGTGCCAGCACTTGTCGCAGGGTCGATATCTCCAACGCCCATGGTGACGATCTCGCGTTTCAGCCGCACCTTCATGCGGTGAAACGGCATGGCAGCGGCACCGCTGTATTTGACCTCGAGGCCAGCCAACCCTTCGATCGTTTCAAGGTGCTCGATCAGGGCAGCTATGTCCGCCTCGCTGCCGGCGACAGTGCCGTTGATGCCCTCATGCGCCAAGAGCAGCGTGCCCTTGATGCCGCGCCCACAGCAGAACGCCGCAAGCGGCGTGCGCAGTTCCTCGAAGGCGTCGAGCCGGGCAAACCGATAGAGCGCGGCGACGCGGACAGGTTGGGATGGCGTGGACAGTGTCATTGCCAGAGCAACTAGACGCTCGTAAAAGCCGATTCAAGGCGAAACGGCTTCGGCGATACCGTGCCGCCGCTCGGGAAGCGCCCCTTGCCATTGTTCCGTAGCGCACGACATTGCGGCATGGACGGTCCCGTGGACAGGCAAACACCCGTCTGCTAATCGGTTTAAACCCCACCATACGGAGAGACAGATGCCCAGCAAGACCGAAAAACTCCTGTCGCTCCTCAACGGCCAGCCGGTCATCCCGGTGCTGAAGATCGCTGATATTGCCGATGCCGTGCCGCTGGCCCGCGCTCTGGCGCGTGGCGGCCTGCCGGCAATCGAGATCACGCTGAGAACCGCCGACGCGCTGGAAGCGATCCGGCGCGTCGCGGCCGAGGTTGAGGAAGCCATTGTCGGTGCGGGCACCATTCTCGACACCAGACAGTTTGACGAGGCGGCAGCAGCAGGTTCGAAATTCATCGTCAGCCCCGGCATCACCCGCGAACTGCTGGCCGGCGCGGCCGATAGCGAGGTGCCGCTGCTGCCCGGCGCCATCACGCCCGGCGAGATCATGGCCGCGCGTGAGGCGGGCCTTCGGTTTTTGAAATTCTTTCCCGCCGAGCAGTCGGGCGGCATCGCTTCGCTGAAGGCGTTCGCCTCGCCGCTCGCCGATGTGAAATTCTGCCCGACCGGCGGCATCACCGGCAAGAATGCTACCGACTACCTCAGCCTGCCCAATGTCATCTGCGTCGGCGGCTCCTGGGTGGCGCCCGACGACCTGGTCAAGGCGGGCAAGTGGGACGAGATCGAAGTCCTCGCCCGCGCGGCGAGCATGCTCGGCCGATAGCGCCGTCTGGGGGCTATCTGCCCGTTGCGGCGCGGGAAGTCTTCGGTGTCGCCGCTGCCCCTCATCGCCCTGCCGGGCACTTCTCCCCGTATAGTGACGGGGAGAAGGACGCCGTCATTACCAGTTTTCGCCATTAAAGCGCGGCAAGTTCCCTTCTCCCCGTCCTAAACGGGGAGAAGGTGCCAGCAGGCGGATGAGGGGCAGCGCCGGCCTCGATAACATTTCACGCGCCAGCCGCAACGGGGGCACCGAAAGCGGTAGCCAGCCCTACTTGGTCTGGAAGCGCGCGACCGACATGAACTTGACGGCGGTGCCGGTGAAGCGGTTGGCTTCGGCCATCTGGTTGTCCGGCTGGAAGCCGGCCGTGTAGACCTCGCTCGGCGGCGTATGCACGATATTGTAGGCATAGCCCGGCGCCGTCGTCGCGCTCGAAACGGTCGCGACGTTCTCACCACTGGTCAATGCCCAGCGCGCCGCCTGCGGCGCTGCGGCGACCACCATGGCCTTGGGGCCGGGCTTCAGGTCGCGCGTGGTCGCCCTGGCTTCCTTGCGGGTCGTCTTCACGCCGGCGCCGATCGCGGCGGCCGGATCGGAACCGGCCGGACGGGCAACCACGGCCTCGCGCGGCGACGCGGCATCGACATCGGACGGATCGTTGAAGGCAGAACGCGGCTCGGGCAGCGAAGCGACCTGGTATTCATCGGCCGCATCGACCTGCGCATTGGCTTCGTCGAGCACGGCCTTGACCGCGTCGGGCTTACCCGGCTCGGGCCGCGCCGTCGGCAACGCCGAGAACGCATCGGTCACTGTCTTGCCGTGTTCAACCGTTTCCGCCAGCGTCATCAGCACATCCTTGCTGGGCGGCGGTGCAAGATCGGCCGGCGGCGAGCGCTCGGGACGCCATGTCGGAAGAGGTATGTTGTTGACGGCAACCTGCGCCGGATCGGTGGCCGCTGCAGCCGCAGCCGTAGCGGGGTCGGCCTTGCCGAAAGGCATGTTCGCCGGGGCCTGCGCGGTCGCCACGGCCTGCTCGGTGGTGGCAGTCGCATCCGCCATGGCGAACGGAACATTCTCAGGCGGCTGCGCGCCGATATCGGCCTTAGGCCGCGGCGCGAAATCCGGCAGCGGAATCTCGCGAGCCGGCAGCGCGGCGATGATCGTCTCCGGCGTATCCTGCTCTGGTTCTGGTGCCTGCTCCTCGGCGACCTGCGGAATCTCGGTGCGCTTGGCGTTCTCGGGCGCCACGATGGCGATACCCGGCAGGTTGTCGTTCTTGGGCGCCTGAAGGACCGGCTTCGCGGTTCTCGGCTTCGGCGCGGGCGCGGCGGATGCGACATCGGCGCTGTCATCGGCCTCATCTTCGCCACCGCCGAAGAAGGCGGAGAGGAACCCACCGGATTTCTTGCCGCTGCCGCCGGCGCTGGCGAGCTCGATGGCGGCGCCGCCGGAACCCGTGCGGGATTTGTAGGAAGCCAGCGCCTGCTCGTAGCCGGGCAATGGCCTGCCGTCGCTCGGCACATGCAGCGTCTTGCCGTTGGGGAACAGCCCGACCAGTTCCTGGCGGCTGATGCCGGGCCAATGGCGAACATTGCCGACGTCCATGTGCACGAAGGGCGAACCGGAGCTCGGATAATAGCCGACGCCGCCGCCCTGCATCCTGAGGCCGATGTTGCGCAGCTTCTTCAGCGGCACGCCGGGAATGTAGAAGTCCATCGCCTTGCCAAGCATGTGCTGGCTCTTCTCCGCGACGCCCCTGCTGCGGCTGCGCAGCATCGAGTTTGTCGACGGCGACCGGTAGCCGCAGACGACCTGGATGTAGTCGGTCGCACCGCTTTCCCGGTAGGCTTCCCAGACCAGGTCGAGCAGGCGCGGATCCATCTTGGTCGGTTCATTGCGACGCCAGTCGCGCAGGATGATGTTGATCTTCCTGAGACCCTCCGGAATGTAGCGGCCATTGCGCTTGTAGACGATCTCGGCCTTCTCGTGGGTGTGGAGGTGATAAAGCTTCAGAGAACGTGTTTCGGCGCTGGCCCCTGTTACAGCCGCGACAACAAAACCAAATGCGACAATCACCGCGGCCAGCCATTTCGGCCAGACGCTCGACTGATGATGCCGCCCATTTGTGAGTCGTTCGATTCTGTTCAAATCAAAAGGCCTTGCAGGCTGCCGTTTGTCCCCGGATTTGCCCAAACGGATGTGTCGTTTTCACATCCGAATATCGATCCTAATGGTTAATCATCGCTTATTGAAGTCGAAATGCGGTAACACCGTGGCGATATCCCGTCAAAAATTGTTCACAAGCTTTCTTGGTAAACCGCTGGTTTAGATCATGTTTCCGCCTTCGGCAGGAACACGATCTGTTACCGTTAGCCTTAATACGTGAACGCCACCATCGAGCGCCGCCGCCGGCTCGCCATGAAGCGGCGGCGGCGCGACGGCCACGTCATGACAGGGCAGACTGGTCCGGGCCTTGCGCCTCAGGAAGCGAGGCGTTCGACGCGGCCGGTTTCCGGGTCGATGCCGTATTCCTTCAGCTTGCGGTAAAGTGTGGAACGGCCGATGCCGAGACGGCGGGCGACTTCGCTCATCTGGCCGTTATAGTGATCGATGGCGAGCTTGATCATCTCGAGTTCGACGTCGGCCAGCGCCCGCACATTGCCGCGTTCGTCGAGCGCCCGCAGCGTGCCGAATCTGGGCTGAAGCACGGCCGGCCGAGCCGGATCGGCCGTCGGGGTGGCGTCGCCGGCCGGGACCTCCTCATCGCGTGGCCCCGGAGGCGATGAAAAGTCAGGTGCCGCGTCGTCCGTTTCGAGATTGATGGTGCCTTCGACCTGCGCCCGGATCTGCGGGAAATCATCGATATCAAGCACGTCGCCTTCGCACAGCACCGAGGCGCGGAAGACGGCGTTTTCGAGTTGCCTGATGTTTCCGGGCCAGTCATAGGCCTGCAGCACGGCCAGCGCCGCCGCCGAAACACCTTGCAGGCGATGGCGCGGGGCGGCTGGAGCCACCTTCGCCATGAAGTGCGTGACCAGATGGGGAATGTCGTCGCGCCGGTCGCGTAGCGGAGGCACGAAGATCGGGTAGACGTTCAGCCGGTAGAACAGATCCTCGCGGAACTTGCCGTCCTTGACCTGCTGCAGAAGGTTGCGGTGCGTCGCCGAAATCAGCCTGATGTCGACCCTGACGGTGCCGCGGCCGCCGACCGGATCCACCTCGCCGTCCTGCACCGCGCGCAACAGCTTGACCTGCACGTCGAGCGGCAGGTCTCCGATCTCGTCGAGGAACAGCGTGCCCGAATGCGCTTCGACGAACTTGCCGGTGTGCTTTTCGCTGGCGCCCGTGAACGAGCCCTTCTCATGGCCGAACAAGATCGATTCGACCAGATTGTCTGGGATGGCGCCGCAATTGACGGTGACGAAAGGTTTCGAGCGACGGTCGCCGCTGCCCTGGATGGCACGCGCCACCAGTTCCTTGCCGACACCGGATTCGCCTTCGATCAGGATCGGGATGTTGGATGCCGCGGCCTTCTGGCCGAGGCGAATGACCCGGTCCATCGCCGGGCTGTGCGTGATCATGTCCCGGAAGGTCAAAAGCCCGCCGCGCCGGCGCGATGTACGCTTGACCTCGCCCTCGACCGCCTCGACCTTGAGGGCATTGGCGATCGACGCCTGCAGCCTGTCGGGCGACGCCGGCTTGACGACGAAATCGAAAGCGCCGTGGCGCATCGCCGAAACGACGGTTTCGATGCCGCCCTGGGCGGTCTGCACGATCACCGGAACGGTGATGTCGCGCTCGCGCATCGCCTTCAGCACGCCGATGCCGTCGAGACCGGGCATGACAAGGTCGAGGATGACCACCGAGACGTCACGGGCGCCGGGCCCGTCGAGGGCGTCGAGGCCGGCAGAGCCCCCGTCGACGACGATTGCCGTATAGCCGAACCGCGTCACCGCCGCCTCGAGCAGCCGGCGCTGCACGGGATCGTCATCGACTATGAGTATGGAACCTGTCATGACTGTCTTGAGTTGCCCGGCGCTCGAAATCCCCATGGATCATCTTGGCACAGGGTTCTAAACAAGGTTTCAAAAAACCCGGTGAACGAATTCCTTAGGATTTGACCGGCTTGTCCGTTCCTCCTGATTCTGGCTCCCTGATTCTGGCCTCTTTTCTGGCCCGTTGGTTCAAAGAAGGTGTTGTCGATGCGCATGATGTTTGATCGGCGGCTTGCGGCGCCCGCATCCGGTCGAGGCGCGGCCGAGCTTGGCGATCTGCCGGAATGGAACCTTGCCGACCTCTATGCCGGCATGGACGCGCCGGAACTGAAGCGCGACATCGCCCGGGCCGCCGCTGAGGCGATCAACTTCGAGACCCGCTGGAAAGGGACGCTCGCCGCCGAGGCCGAGCGCGGCGGCTCAGGCAGGCTGGGCGAGGCGCTGGTCGCCTATGAAGCGCTGGAGGAACTGATCGGCCGCATCGTCTCCTATGCCGGTCTCATCTATGCCGGCAACACCGCCGATCCGCAGCGCGCCAAGCTCTACGGCGACATCCAGGAGAAGATGACCGACGCCAGCGCCCACCTCCTGTTCTTCGCGCTTGAACTGAACCTGATCGACGACGCGGCGATCGAAGGCGCGCTGGCCAGCGATCCCGCTTTCGGCCACTACCAACCGTGGGTGCTCGACCTGCGCAAGGACAAGCCCTACCAGCTCGAGGACCGCGTCGAGCAGCTTTTCCATGAGAAGTCGATCACCGGGCGCGGCGCCTGGAACCGTCTGTTCGACGAGACGATGACCGACCTTCGCTTCGAAGTCGACGGCGAGGAACTGACGCTTGAGCCGGCGCTCAACCGTCTGCAGGACGCCGATGGCGAGGTGCGCCGCCGCGCCTCCGAAGCACTGGCCGCGACCTTCCGCGGGAACCTGCGCACATTCACGCTGATCACCAACACGCTGGCCAAGGACAAGGAAATATCCGATCGCTGGCGCGGCTTCGAGGACATCGCCGATTCACGCCATCTCGCCAACCGTGTCGAGCGCGGCGTGGTCGATGCGCTTGCCGCGGCGGTGCGCGAGGCCTATCCGCGCCTGTCGCACCGCTATTACGCGATGAAGGCGCGCTGGCTCGGCATGGAGGTTATGAACCATTGGGACCGCAACGCGCCGCTGCCGGAGACGCCGCAGGCGGTGATCGGCTGGGACGAGGCCAGGAACACCGTGCTGTCGGCCTATCAGCGCTTCTCGCCCGAAATGGCCGAGATCGCGCGGACCTTTTTCGACCACAACTGGATCGACGCGCCCGTGCGTCCAGGCAAGTCGCCCGGCGCCTTCGCTCATCCAACGGTGCCGTCCGTCCATCCCTATGTGTTGCTGAACTACATGGGCAAGCCGCGTGATGTGATGACCCTGGCGCATGAACTCGGGCATGGCGTGCACCAGGTGCTGGCCGGTGGCCAGGGTGCGCTGATGGCCTCGACGCCGCTGACGCTGGCCGAGACGGCGTCCGTCTTCGGCGAGATGCTGACCTTCCGCTCGCTGCTCGAGCAGACCACCGACAGGCGCGAGCGCAAGGCCATGCTCGCCCAGAAGGTCGAGGACATGATCAACACGGTGGTGCGCCAGATCGCCTTCTACGAATTCGAGCGCAAGGTGCATGCCGAGCGCCGCAACGGCGAACTGACATCCGACAGGCTCGGCCAATTCTGGCTGGAGGTGCAGGCGGAAAGTCTGGGACCGGCGATAAAGTTGCGCGACGGCTACGAGGTGTTCTGGACCTACATCCCGCACTTCATCCATTCGCCCTTCTACGTCTACGCCTATGCGTTCGGCGATTGCCTGGTGAACTCGCTCTACGCGGTCTACCAGAACGCCGAGCGCGGCTTTCAGGACAAGTATTTCGAGATGCTGCGCGCCGGCGGCACCAAGCATCATTCACAGCTTCTGGCGCCCTTCGGCCTCGACGCCACCGACCCCGCCTTCTGGCAGATCGGTCTTGGCGTGATCAGCGGCCTGATCGACGAGCTGGAAGCGCTCGACGCTTGAAACGCGTCCCGTACGCATCGCCCGCACGCAGAACAGTTTAGCCGGAATGCATATCGCGGATGGCTCTATTCTTGCCCTAAAGATTTGTTCTTGAACAACTCTCCACGCAAGTTTTCCGATAGCTTTCCGTAAGCTCTATGGTAGCCTTCGATCCAAGCTCAACCGGAGCGCATGCGGATCGGGTGGGGAAGTCTTGGCCTGCCGTGGCGCTCTGGTGCACGCGACAACGGCCGTTGGCCATGGGCACGCAAAGCCGATCGCCGACTGCTCGACCGAAGCCGGCTGTTCCGCGACCGCGGAGTCACCATCGAGTAGTCCTTTGCCGAAGGTCATGGCCCATGCCACGGCAGACAGACCTGACTGGAGAGAGACAATGAGCACTTTTTTCTACATGCTCCTGGCGTTCCTTGTGGGTGTGTTGGTTGGCTGGTTCCTCTGGGGGCGCCTGCGCGGCGAACTCGACAGCTTGCGTGGCGATCTCGATCGCACGCGCAGCGAGCGCGACAGGCTTCGCGCCGACAGTGATCGGCTGACAGGCGAGCTGGATGCATGTGGGCGCACCCGCGCCGACCTCGAGCGCCAGCTGCGCGGGGCACAGGCTTCCACCGGAACCGGCGGGGCAAAGGCGGCCAGCCAGGCGCCGGCCGCCCTGCTATCGACGCCGGCCTCGGCCAAATCCGCCCCCGCAAAGCCGGCGCCGGCCAAACCGGCCGCCGCGAAGGCCGCCCCTGCAAAGCCGGCCGCCGCCAAATCCGCGGCACCGAAGACGGCAGCGTCGAAACCAGTTGCGGCCAAGGCCACCGCAGCCAAGGCCACGGCAGCCAAGAGTTCGGCCGCGCCAAAGGCTGCCCCGGCCAGGAAAGCCGCGCCGGCAACAGCCAAGCCGGCGTCGGGAAAGCCTGACAATCTGCGCCGGCTGATCGGCATCGGCCCGGTCAATGAGAAGCTGCTCAAGGCGCAAGGTATCACCAGCTTCGCCCAGATTGCCGCCTGGACCGCCGCCGACATCAAGCGCGTCGAGGACGTGATGAACTTCGACGGCCGCATTGCGCGCGAACGCTGGGTCGAGCAGGCGAAACTGCTGGCCGCCGGCAACGAACAGGAATTCGCCCGGCAGTTTCCAACGGCGGGAACGGCCAGCAACAGCTGAACGATAGAGGAAGAAATTATCACGCCGGCGGCGCTCATGGCGCCGCCGGTTCGTTTTTGGCCCGCAAAGCCGGCGCGGCACGTCGACCCAGAATTGGCGCAAAGGTCAGCCCAGAAGGTCGGCTCTCGGCTCGGCCCAAAGCTCGGCCCACAGGTCGGCCCACAGGTCGGCTTTGAGTGGCAAGGTGCCGTTCCCTCGATTGCGCGCGAGCGGCCCCCCATATAGAGCGGTCAACGGCTTCATCGATCCCGGTCCCCATGTCCCTGCCCGCCGCCATTTTCCGCAACGACGAAAGCGCGCGCCAGCTCGTTTTCAACCGGCCGGCCGGCATCATCGTGGCGAATGAAGCCCGGGATTTCCTGCCGGCGCTGGAGGCGGCCCAAGCCGCGCACGACGCCGGCAAGTGGCTGGCCGGCTATTTCTCCTACGAGGCCGGTTATCTGCTCGAACCGAAACTCGTTCCCTTGCTGCCGGCCAGGCGCCGCGTGCCGCTCATCTGCCTCGGGGTCTTCGATGCTCCCATCGAAGAAGCGGTACCGCCGCGCAACGCTGCCGCGACCAACGGCCCGATCTTCGATGCAAGGGCGGCCTGGTCGTTCGAGGATTACGAGAAACGCTTTTCACGACTGCACCAGCACATCAGGCAGGGCGATTGCTACCAGGGCAATCTGACCTTTCCGGTGCGTGCGCAATGGTCCGGCGACCCGCTCGCCGCGTTCGATGCGCTGACCGAACGCCAACCGGTGAAGTATGGCGCGCTGGTCGCGCTCGGCGATCCCATCGTGCTGTCGCGCTCGCCCGAACTGTTCTTCGAGATCGACGCCGGGGGCATGATCGAGACGCATCCGATGAAAGGCACGGCGCCGCGTGGTGCGACCAAAGCCGAGGACGAACGGCAGAAGAACTTCCTGCGCAATGACGAGAAGAATCAGGCCGAGAACCGGATGATCGTCGACCTCCTGCGCAATGACATCTCGCTGATCAGCGAAGCCGGCACGCTGGACGTGCCGGCGCTGTTCCGCATCGAGACCTATCCGACCGTCCACCAGATGGTGAGCGACGTCAGGGCGAAGCTGCTGCCGGGTCTCGGTATTCGCCAGATTTTCGCGGCGTTGTTTCCTTGCGGCTCCATTACCGGCGCGCCGAAAATCCGCGCCATGGAGATCCTGCACGAGCTTGAGGGCACGCCCCGCGACGTCTATTGCGGCGCCATCGGCTGGATCGCACCCGGCGGCACGATGCGCTTTTCCGTGGCGATCCGCACCATCTCGCTCTTTTCGAGTGGCCAAGCCGTCTACAATGTGGGCGGCGGCATCGTCTTCGATTCGGTCGCCGGGGAGGAGTACCAGGAGTGTCTGCTCAAAGCGCGCTTCGCGACGGGAACGCCGCCGACTTCGAGCTGATCGAGACCATGCGCTGGGAGCCGGAGACCGGCTTCCTGCGCTTCGATCGCCACCTCGCGCGGCTTTACGGCTCGGCGGCGGAGCTCGGCTTCAACTGCGATCCGCAAAAGATCGGCGACGTGCTGGCCAACACCGTCGACGGCTCCGGCATCGCCTTGCGCACGCGGCTCGTCTTGCCGCGCAATGGCGACGCGACCGCCTCGGCGCAACCCTATGAACCGCTCGCCGCCGACAAGGTCTGGAGATTGCGGTTGGCACGCACGAGGCTCGCTTCGAGCGACATGCTGCTGCGCCACAAGACCAGCCGGCGGCAGCTCTACACTCATGCCCGCTCCGAATATCTCATCACCCAGGCCGACGAGGTGATCCTGGCCAATGAACGCGGCGAAATCTGCGAAGGCACCATCACCAATCTTTTCGCCGATTTCGGCGACGTCACGCTGGCAACACCGCGGCTCGACTGCGGCCTGCTGCCTGGCGTATTGCGCGCCGAGCTTCTGGACGAAGGCCGGGCCGAGGAAGCGATCTACAGCTTGGACGACCTGAAATCCGCCAAGGGGCTGTTCGTCGGCAATTCGCTGCGCGGACTGATCCCGGCAAAACTGATCTGAAGCAGAACGTCTTTGCCTACCCGCACGCCCCCCAGCCACACGCCCTATGATGGCTCGTCAAAACTCTTCACCATCGGGCTCAAGCCGCTCGATCCTGCAAACTGGATCGAGATCGACAGCTATCTGCTGCCGTATCTCGCCGAGAAGCGCCGACTCTATGGGGAAATTCCCGAACGGGTTTTCGTCGAGGAGGACGGCACGCGAAATGCCCAGCAGGAAGTGCTCGAATTGCTCGGGACGCACTTGCTGGAGAAATTCTCCGGCTCTTATCGGCGCACCAATGCGGGCATCGAGGCCATAGGCGCGGAAAGCGATCTCCCTCCTCGTCTCGCCGGCGCTCCGCTGGCCGT
This sequence comes from Mesorhizobium sp. M0587, assembly GCF_040320945.1. Classification (NCBI taxonomy): domain Bacteria; kingdom Pseudomonadati; phylum Pseudomonadota; class Alphaproteobacteria; order Hyphomicrobiales; family Phyllobacteriaceae; genus Mesorhizobium; species Mesorhizobium sp. M0587. The sequence goes on along the minus strand of NZ_JAMYQP010000004.1, from coordinate 21,637 downwards.
GGCGTCGATGCTGGTGCAGGAAGACCTGATCCTGATGCGCCGCGACGACAACGGCTGGCGTCTGGCCGCGGGTTCGCTGTGCTTTCCCTCGTCCTGGTCGCTGCTTGAGAAATTCGGCAAGCCGCTGCAGCAGATCCACGCGCCGGTGCCGGGCTTCGGTCCGGGCACGCGGCCGGCCGACTTGATCAACCGCGTGTTCGACGGTCTCCAGGGCCAGGCGGTCGAGCGCTATAACTGGTCGATCCAGTCGGGTGACGCGCTCTACCATCCGCTGTCCAATGTCGAGCGCATCGATCGTGCTACAAAACGGCCCACACACTTCCCCAACGGTGACGTCAAAGCGCACGCCTTCATCCGCGTCGAGCGTCAGACGCTGCGCAAGCTGCCCGCCTCGCGCGATATCCTGTTCACCATCCGCATCCATCTCGATCCGCTCACTGTGCTGGCGCAGCACCCCGACCGCGTGAAGCTCGCTGTGTCTTTCGCCGCCCAGATCGAAGCGCTCGATCTCGCCCAGCTCGACTACAAGGGCCTGACATCGGACCGCGCCCAGCTGGTCGCCGTCCTTAACCACATGGCCAATGGCGGCTAGGCGCAGGTTGGCGCTTTTCGCTGGTTTATGACAATGATCTGTGATGTAGCGCATGGCCGTCGGGCGAAAATGCCCGGCTTTTTCTCTGTCCGCTCGGCTTTGCACGTGTTCGAAGGAGTGCTCGATAAATGGCGAATGAAAACTGGCCCGTTTACGGTGAAATCACCGGCCCTGTGGTGATGATCGGCTTCGGCTCGATCGGACGGGGAACGCTGCCGCTGATCGAGCGCCATTTCAAGTTCGACAAGTCGCGCATGACGGTCATCGACCCGCGCGACACCGACCGCAAGCTACTCGACGACTGTGGCATCACCTTCATGCAGGATGCGGTGACGGAGAAGAATTACAAGAAGCTCTTGACGCCGCTCCTGACCAATGGCGGCGGCCAGGGCTTCTGCGTCAACCTGTCGGTCGATACCGGCTCGGTGGACCTGATGCGGCTCTGCCGGAAGCTCGGCGTGCTCTACATCGACACCGTCGTCGAGCCGTGGCTTGGCTTCTATTTCGACGCCACGGCCGACAATGCCAGCCGCACCAACTACGCGCTGCGCGAGGCGATGATCAAGGAAAAGCACGACAAGCCCGGCGGCGCGACGGCGGTCTCCACCTGCGGCGCCAACCCCGGCATGGTCTCGTGGTTCGTCAAGCAGGCGCTGGTCAACCTCGCCACCGATCTCGGCCTCGAGTTTTCGGAACCCGCGCAGGAAGACCGCGAGGGCTGGGCCAGACTGATGAAGAAGGCCGGCGTCAAGGGCATCCACATCGCCGAGCGCGACACCCAGCGCACCAAGAAGCCGAAGCCGATGGACGTATTCTGGAACACCTGGTCGGTCGAGGGCTTCATCTCCGAGGGCCTGCAGCCCGCCGAACTCGGCTGGGGCACGCATGAGAAATGGATGCCGAAGAACGGCAAAAAGCACAAGCACGGCTCCAAGGCCGCGATCTATCTGGAGCAGCCCGGCGCCAACACGCGCGTGCGCTCGTGGTGCCCAACGCCGGGCGCCCAATACGGTTTCCTGGTGACGCACAACGAGGCGATCTCGATCGCCGATTTCTTCACCGTGCATTCCAAGAAGGGCAAGGTCCAGTATCGCCCGACCTGCCATTACGCCTACCATCCCTGCAACGACGCGGTGCTGTCGCTGCACGAGATGTTCGGTGCGGCCGGCAAGGCTCAACCGGTGCACCACGTGCTCGACGAGAACGAACTGGTCGACGGCGTCGACGAACTCGGCGTGCTGCTCTACGGCCACGACAAGAATGCCTACTGGTACGGCTCGCAACTGTCGCTGGCCGAGGCGCGCAAGCTGGCTCCCTATCAGAACGCCACCGGCATGCAGGTCACCTCGGCGGTTCTCGCCGGCATGGTCTGGGCCTTGGAAAATCCCGAGGCCGGCATCGTCGAGGCCGACGAGATGGACTACAAGCGCTGCCTGGACGTGCAGTCCCGGTATCTCGGGCCGGTCAAGGGCTACTATACCGACTGGACGCCGCTCGACAGACGCCCGGGTCTGTTCCCCGAGGACCTCGACCGAAGCGATCCGTGGCAATTCCGCAACATCCTCGTCCGATAGCATCTCGGGCAACATGGCTCATTACCTTGCAATCGCCCGGAAATCGGGCGATTGAAGGAGTGCGGCCTGGAGCTTTGCGCGTCCCGTCGGACACACGAACTACGCTCCAGCACTTTGGATGTACGCGTCGTGCTTTCCAAAATCGATTCCGATTTTTGGACCGATGCGAGAGGAGAGGATTTTCACGATGAGCATTGCGCGCAAGATTGTTTCGATGAGCATTGCCGCGGTCGGCTTGGCGGCGCTTGCCGCCTGTGCGACCAGCGGCCCCGGCGAGCCGCCGATGGCAGCCGCGCCAAAAGGCGTCGAAGGCTCCTGGATCGATGCCAAGGGTACCGGCCTGTCGACCTTCGCCAGCGGTACCTTCACGACCGTCGCCACCGACACCGGCCAGAAACTCGCCGACGGCAGCTACACCATGACCGGCGCCACGTCGGTGCAGATCAACGGCACGTCTCTGATTCGCCAGACCGCGGTCAGCTTCAACTGCCTGCTTGTGTCCACCAGCCAGCTGAACTGCACCAGTTCCGGCGGCCAGAATTTCGTCCTGACACGGCGCGTCTGACCCGGCGCGACGTCTAATCCTGTCGGACGGCGGCCACTGGCCGCCGTTCTTTTTTGCGCCGGCAAAGGTCGCCCGGATTTCCGCTTGCGTCGCCCGGAACGCGATGGGAACATGGCAAAAAACGCCGACTGTTATGTTCCAGTCAAGCAATGGCGTTAAACGCCTCTGATCAGCCTACCGGGAGACCAAGATGAAGAAGCTTGCCGCCATTGCCGCCCTTTCGGCATCGACGCTCGGCCTGTCGGCCGGCGTATCCTTTGCCGACTACACGCTGAACATCCTGCACATCAACGACTGGCACAGCCGCATCGAAGGCAACAACAAATATGAATCGACTTGCTCGGCCGAAGAGGAGACCAAGGGCGAGTGTATCGGCGGCGCGGGCCGGCTGATCACCGCGATAGCCCAGGAGCGCAAGAAGCTCGAAGGCCAGAACGTGCTGCTGCTCAGCGCCGGCGACAATTTCCAGGGTTCGCTGTTCTACACGACCTACAAGGGCAAGGCCGAAGGCGAATTCCTCAACGACATGAAATTCGACGCAATGGCGCTCGGCAACCATGAATTCGACGACGGCGAGACGGCACTCGCGCCGTTCCTCGACATGATCAAGTTTCCAGTGCTCGGCGCCAATGTGAAGGCCAACACCCAGTCCAAGCTCGGCGACCGAGTCAAGCCATCGATCGTCGTCGAGGTCGGCGGCCAGAAGATCGGCATCATCGGCGCGATCACCAACGACACGCCGGAACTCGCCACCCCCGGCCCCAACGTCGCCATCGAGGACGACGTCAAGTCGATCACCGCTGCGGTCGAGAAGCTGAAGGGAGAAGGCGTCAACAAGATCATCGCCGTGACCCATATCGGCTACAAGCGCGAGCGGGACGTCATCGCCAAGATCCCGGGCATCGACGTCGTCGTCGGCGGCCACAGCCATTCGCTTTTGTCGAACACCGATCCGAAGGCGGAAGGCCCCTATCCGACGATGGTCGACAACCCGGACGGCTACAAGGTTCCGGTCGTGCAGGCGGCGTCCTATTCGAAATATCTCGGCGAGTTCAAGGTCGTGTTCGACGACAATGGCGTCGTCAAATCGGCGAGCGGCGACCCGATCTTCCTCGACAAGTCGATTACGCCCGACCAAGCCGTGCTCGCCCGCATCAAGGAGCTCGGCGCACCGATCGAAGCGCTGAAGAACAAGGAAGTGGCCGAGACCACCGACGTGATCGACGGCAGCCGCGAGAGCTGCCGCACCCGCGAATGCGCGATGGGCAATCTCGTCTCCGACGCCGTCCTCGACCGCGTCAAGGGACAGGGTGTCGAGATCGTCATCTCGAACGGTGGCGGCCTGCGCGCCTCGATCGACAAGGGCACCGTCACCATGGGCGAGGTGCTGACCGTGCTGCCGTTCCAGAACACGCTGGCGACCTTTCAGATCTCGGGCAAGGACCTGGTCGCCGGCCTTGAGAACGGCCTTAGCCAGGTCGAGGACGGCGCCGGCCGATTCCCGCAGGTCGCCGGCCTGAAATATTCCTTCGACAAGTCGGTCGCGCCCAATGCCGGCCGCGTCAAGTCGGTGGAGGTGATGGAAGGCGGCGCCTGGACGCCGATCAATTCGGACAAGGACTATCTGGTCGCCACCAACAATTACGTGCGCCAGGGCGGCGACGGCTACAAGATCTTCGCCGAAAAGGCCAAGAACGCTTACGACTACGGCCCGGGCCTCGAACAGGTCGTCGCCGACTATCTCGGCGCCCACCGGCCTTATACGCCCAAGCTCGACGGCCGCATCACCGAGGTCGCCGCCACCGTCGCCGCTGCGCCGGCGGCCGAGCCAGCCAAGCCCGCCGAAGCTGCACCGGCAACTCCGGCCCCCGCACCGGCTGAACCGGCAAAGCCCGCTGATGCGGCAGCGGCAATGCCCGAATTGCCGGCCAACTCGGGCGATATCGCCAACACGCCACCGGCCATGTCCACGGAGGCAGCGCCTGCTGCACCGGCGCCGGCCGAACCCGCAAAGCCGGCCGAAACAGCCCCGGCTCCCGCACCGGCACCTGCCGAACCGGCAAAGCCCGCAGAGGCCGCACCGGCCACGGGAAGCCACGTCATCGTTGCCGGCGATACCTACTGGGACCTGGCGGTGAAAGCCTATGGCGATGGCACCAGGTGGAAGGTCATTTCGGACGCCAACAAGGGCTACGAGCCGCGCCGGTTGCCGGTAGGCGCGACGCTGACCATCCCGCCGAAGTAACGCCGCTTCGCTATTCAGCGAGAAAGCCCGCCCGGGAAACCGGGCGGGCTTTTCATTTCCTGCTAAGGTGCGGCCAGACGCTGCATTGAAAGCCCGCGCGATATGGTTAGGTTCGCGTCTCCTGGAGAACCTCGATGACGCTTTCCACCGCAGTCGATCCCAAAGCCGCGAAGGCTGTTGGCGCGCAGCCAGCCGGGCATCCGCTGGCCAAGGCTGGCAAAATCGGCGTCATGCTGATCAATCTCGGCACGCCTGACGGTACCGATTTCAAACCGATGTGGCGTTACCTCCGCGAATTCCTGTCCGATCCGCGCGTCATCGAACTCAACAAGGCGATCTGGTATCCGATCCTTTATGGGCTGGTGCTCACCACGCGGCCGAAAAAATCGGGCGCCAACTACGCCAGGATCTGGAACCGGGAAAACAACGAGTCGCCGCTGCGCACCTACACCCGGGCCCAGAGCAAAAAGCTCGGGCAGGCACTCGCCGACCTGCCTGAGGTCGTCGTCGATTGGGCGATGCGTTACGGCAACCCTTCGACCGCGAGCGTCGCTGAAAGGCTGGTGGCGCAAGGCTGCGACCGCATTCTTTCGTTTCCGCTCTATCCGCAATACTCGGCGACCACCACCGCCACCGCCAACGACCAGCTCTTTCGCGCGCTGATGGCGATGCGGGCAGCGCCCGCCATCCGCAGCGTACCGCCCTACTACGCCGAGCCTGTCTACATCGAGGCGCTTGCCGCTTCGATCAAACGGCATCTGGCAATGCTGGATTTCGAACCGGAGGTGGTCATTACCTCCTACCACGGCATCCCGAAACCATATTCCGACAAGGGCGATCCCTACCAGGCGCATTGCCTTGAGACGACGCGGCTGCTGCGCGAAAAACTTGGCTGGAGCGAGAGCAAACTGATCACCACCTTCCAGTCACGCTTCGGCGCGCAGGAATGGCTGCAGCCCTACACCGACAAGACCGTGGAGAAATTGGGCAAGGAGGGCGTGAAGTCGATCGCCATCGTCAATCCCGGTTTTTCCGTCGACTGCATCGAGACGCTGGACGAGATCGGCCGTGAGGCGGCCGAGACCTTCCACCACGCCGGCGGCAAGAATTTCGCCCACATCCCTTGCCTCAACGACAGCGCCGAGGGCATGTCGGTAATCGAGGCGATGGTACGGCGCGAACTGTCCGGCTGGATCTGAAGCCGCGAGGATGCAGAGTTCCCTACCCTCAACCTTCGATTGCATGCTCAGAAACAATCCCTCATCACCTGATTGTAACGCTATTGAAATACACTTAAGTCTTTGGTGAAGTCGGCTGCGCGAGAATGGCTCTCGCTGCCGGCCTTTGAGGGAGAGCCAAATGGATTTCAGTGGTTTCGATATTGCGATCATTGTTCTGGTCGCGCTTGTCGTTCTGGTGCTGTTCAAAGGCATCAAAACAATTCCGCAAGGCTATAACTATACCGTCGAACGTTTTGGCCGTTACACCAGGACACTGACCCCCGGCCTCAATCTCATCGTGCCGTTCGTCGACCGCGTCGGCGCCAAGATGAACATGATGGAGCAGGTGCTCGACGTTCCGAGCCAGGAGATCATCACCCGCGACAACGCGATCGTCGGTGTCGACGGCATCGCCTTCTACCAGATCCTCAACGCGGCGCAGGCAGCCTACCAGGTTGCCGGCCTGCAGAACGCTATCCTGAACCTGACGATGACCAATATCCGTACCGTCATGGGCTCGATGGACCTCGACGAATTGCTGTCGAACCGCGACGCCATCAACGAGCGCCTGCTGCGCGTCGTCGATGAAGCGGCGCATCCCTGGGGCATCAAGATCACCCGCGTCGAGATCAAGGACATCAACCCACCAGCCAATCTCATCGAATCGATGGGCCGGCAGATGACCGCCGAGCGCAACAAGCGCGCGCAGATCCTCGCCGCCGAAGGCCTCAAGCAGTCGCAGATCCTCGAGGCCGAGGGCCGCAAGGAAGCCGCGTTCCGCGACGCCGAAGCGCGCGAGCGTTCGGCCGAGGCGGAAGCCCGCGCCACGCAGGTGGTGTCGGAAGCGATCTCCAAGGGCGACGTGCAGGCGCTGAACTATTTCGTCGCCCAGAAATACACCGAAGCACTGGGCAAGATCGGCTCGGCAGGCAATTCCAAGATCGTACTCATGCCTTTCGAGGCGTCGTCGCTGATCGGCTCGCTCGGCGGCATCGGCGAGATCGCCCGGGAGGTCTTCAAGGGCGATGGTCCGACCGGCACGCAACGGCAGATTTCGCGCCCGCCGGTCGTCAAGCAAAGCGACAATTGATGCTTCCGGCCCGGGAGCGTTTCACACAAGCGCCGAACCGCCCTATCCCTTTGTTTTGACGCAATTCCGGACGGAAATCGTGTCACGCTTTTCCTGGAATTGCCCTAGGAGCAGACCATGATCGACCGCATCGTTTCCGAACTCGGCCCGTGGAGTTGGATGGTTCTCGGCTTCATCCTGCTGGTGATGGAAGTCATCGCGCCGGGCATCTTCATGCTGTGGATCGGCATTGCCGCCCTGATCATCGGCGCGGTGTCGCTGCTGATCTGGGATGCCGGTTTCTGGACCTGGCAGGTCCAGGTCCTCGCCTTCCTGGTGCTGTCGCTGGTCTCGGCCTATGCCGGCAGGAGGCTGGTCGGCGGGCGCAATGATCCGACGGACCAGCCGCTGCTCAACCGGCGTGGCGCGCAGATGATCGGCAGGATGGCGACGCTTGCCGAACCTATCCGCGACGGCCGCGGCCGCATCAAGCTCGGCGACACGCTGTGGCGCGTCTCCGGCCCGGATCTGCCGGCGGGCACGCAGGTGCGCGTCACCGGCGCGGCGGATACGGATCTGGAACTGACGGTGGAGGCTGTCTGAACTTCAGGCCGCGCCGATGCGCAAGAGATCGTGCAAGTGGACGAGGCCGACCGGTTTCTTGCCTTCCACAACCATCAGGCTGGTGATGGCTGAATTGTTGATCGTCTGCAGCGCGGTTGCCACCAGCGTGTCCGGAGCCGCTGTCTTTGGCCCTCTTGTCATCACCTGATCCACCGTCATCGCCAGCAGGTTGCCGCCGATATGACGCCTGATGTCGCCATCGGTGATGATGCCGACCAACGCGCCGTCCGGCTCGGTGATCGCCACGCAGCCGAACCCCTTGCGCGAGAGTTCCTGGATGGCATCGTTCATGCTAGTGCCCGTCACCGCAAGAGGCAGCCTGTCGCCGACATGCATGATCTCGCGAATCTGCGTCAGGTTGGCGCCAAGCTGGCCGCCGGGATGGAAGGTGCGGAAATGGTCGGGCGTGAAGCCCCGCGCCTCGAGCAGCGCGATCGCCAGCGCATCGCCGATGACCAGTTGCAGCACCGTCGAAGTCGTCGGCGCCAGCCCATGCGGGCAGGCCTCCGCTGCGCGCGGCAGCAAAAGCACGACGTCCGCCGCCCGCGCCAGCGCCGATGTCTCGCCGGAGGTGACGGCGATAAGCGGAATGGAGAAGCGTCGGGAATAGGCGACGATCCCCATCATCTCCTTGCTTTCGCCCGACCATGAGATGGCGATGATGGCGTCGTCTTTGGCGATCATGCCGAGATCGCCATGATTGGCCTCGACGGGGTGGACGAAAAAGGCCGGCGTGCCCGTCGACGCCAGCGTCGCCGCGATCTTCGAGCCGATATGCCCGCTCTTGCCGACGCCGGTGACGATCAGCCGGCCTTCGATCTTCGAGATCATGTCGACAGCCTGGGCGAAAGGCCCGGCCAGCCCGTTCTCGAGCGCCTCGGCAAGGGCCGCGATCCCAGCCTGTTCGGTTGCCACCGTTCTCAGCGCCGAAGCGATCGACGTTTGCCTGTCCAGAGGCGTCCTATCGGGGGATATAGCGTGCATGGTTGATGCGATTAGCGCTTTGCCGCCCCCCTGTCCAACGGAAATGGCGCCCGTTCTGGAATGCGCGATGGTTTGGGTGGCGACATGCACCACAACATAAAGCTTGGCGCACGCCGCACGAATTCGGTTGGAAATCGACCTTCCCGGCTGGCGACGAGCCGCCGCCTCAACCCTCCGTTAACCATCCCAATTTACGGTTCGGTAAGTATGGCGCGCCTGCGCCGCGCGAGCAGTGGTGGCGATGTCCGGGGCCCAGCCAGAAAAATCGAGAGCACGAAAGGGCAAGGCGGCCTGCGCCTTGCTGCTGGCGACCAGCATCCTTGCGTTGCTGCGCCCGACGCTGCTTCATGCCCAGGAAACGGGGCTGCGCGGCGAAGTCTCCGAATCGGCGATCCTGTCCGACCAGCAGCGCAAGGCAAGGCAGTTCGCTTTGGCCAGCCAGGGCCAGCAGGCACCGGCCAGCGCCGCGCAGGACAATACGCCTGCGCGCACCTATTTGCCCGCCAGCGCCGGCGCCTTGCCCGATGACACCGACGCCGCAACCGCGGCACACAGCATTTTCGATCCGCCTGCCGTCACCGACGATAGCTCCGCCGACACGCCGACGCCGCCCAAGCCTCGCCGCCGCCCAGCCGCCGCCAGGCAAGATGCGGCGGACCGGGACAAGGACAAGACCGCCGGCAAGTCGAAGAAGAAAAAGCCGGCGACCGCGACCACGGAGACCACCGCGGCCATTGCGGACAATGCCGATGTCCCCGACACCGACGAGGAGACGGCCAACCGCCGCGCCGTCACCATCGACAGCGTCGACCGGCAGAAGCTCGACCCCGGCGCCGAGCGCACCGCTTCCATCGAAGGCCAGAAGAAGAAGAAGGCCGAGGACGATCCGTTTGCCGCCACCGGCGTCAAATGGGGTTCCTTCGTCATCCGGCCGACCATCGAACAAGGCCTGACCGCCACCTCGAACGGCGATTCCAGCAGTGCCGGCAAATCGGCACTCTTGTCCGAGACGGCGCTGCGCTTTTCCGCCGCCTCCGACTGGCGCGAAAACTCCGCTCTCATCAACGGCTATGGCCTTTTTCGCGAGACCGTCTCCGGCTACCCCGTTCACAACGAGCAGGGCCGCATCGAGGGGCAGCTCAACGTCGACCTGGACAATGAACTGCGCGCCATCGCCAAGCTCGGCTATGAGGCCGTGCCGGAATCGGCGTCATCGCCTGACGCCATTGCCGGCGTCAGCACCCAGCCTCTCCGGCAATCCCTGGACGGCAGCCTTGCCCTCGAAAAGCAAGCCGGCAAAATGCAGTACACGGTGACCGGCGCGGTCGCCCACGACTTCTACGGCGACGCCAAGCTTTCGGACGGCACCTCCTTGTCGCAGAAGGATCGCGACAGCACGCTCTACACGGCGACCTTGCGCACCGGTTATGAAATTTCTCCAGCCCTCACCCCCTTCACCGAAATCGAGGCCGGTCGCCGGACCTATGATCAACGCATCGACAACGAAGGATTCGAACGCTCCTCGACGCGGCTCGGCGCTCGCGCCGGCCTTGAGCTCGACATGGGCGAAAAGCTGTCGGGCGAATTCTCGGCCGGCTGGCTCAGGGAAGCGGTCGATGACGAACGTCTCGACGCGATTTCGGGCGCGACAGTCAACGCCGACCTCAAATGGTCGCCCGAACGCGGCACCACGATCGGCCTCACCGGACGGACGACGGTCGAGCCCACCACCTCAGCCGGTGAAAGTGGCGACATCCTCTATTCCGGCCGCCTGACGGGCGAGCGGCTGATTCGGGCCAATCTCACCGCAAACGCGGCTCTGGGCCTGGATTGGCGCGACTATGTCGGCATCGACGGCCACGACACGATCTTGAGCGCCGAAGCCGGACTGACCTGGTGGCTGAACCGCTACGCCGGCCTCACCACCCGCGCCAGGACCGAGAAGCTGACCAGCAACCTGCCGGGCCGCGACTACACCGCCAACAGCATCTTCGTCGGCGTGAAGGTCCAGCGCTGAGGACGAAACTGTGAGCTAGAGCGGTTCACCGTTTCATGGAAACGCCGAGCCGCTCTATCTCTTTGTTTTTACGCAATTCCGGACGGAAAACCGTTTCACACTTTTCCTGGAATTGCTCTAAAACGCGGCACCGCGTCGCTCGGACGGCTTCATCTCGTCGAGAAGCTTCCGGATGACGCCGGCCATGCTGTGGTTCATGTCGCTGCGCCACAGGGCGAAAGCGACATTGGCCTCGACGAAGCCTTCCGGCGATCCGCAATCGAAGGTCCGGCCCTGATAATTGTAGCCATAGAAGGGCTGCTGCTTTTCCAGCTTCAGCATCGCGTCGGTGAGCTGGATTTCATTGCCGGCGCCCTTCTCCTGGCCCTCGAGTATCTTGAAGATCTCGGGCTGGAGAATGTAGCGGCCGTTGATGTAGAGATTGGACGGCGCCGTGCCGGCCTTCGGCTTCTCCACCATCTCGGTGATGCGGAAGCCGTGATGCGCGGCCTCGCCGCGGCCGACAATGCCGTATTTGTGGGCCTCGGCCGGGTCGCATTCCTGCACGGCGATGATGTTGTTGCCGGTCTCGGCATAGAGATCGACCATATCCTTCATGCAGCTCTTTTCCGACTGCATGATCATGTCCGGCAAAAGCAGAGCGAAGGGCTCGTCGCCGACCAGTTCGCGCGCGCACCAGACGGCATGGCCAAGGCCGAGCGGCACCTGTTGGCGGGTGAAGCTGGTCTGACCCGGCGCCGGCTGCAGCCGCTGCAGCCGGGCAAGCTGGTCGTCCTTGCCGCGTTGCGCCAGCGTATCATAGAGTTCGAACTGGACGTCGAAATGGTCCTCGATGACGGCCTTGTTGCGGCCGGTCACGAAGATGAAATGCTCGATGCCGGCCTCTCGCGCCTCGTCCACCACATACTGGATGACGGGCCGGTCGACGACGGTCAGCATTTCCTTGGGAATGGCCTTGGTAGCCGGGAGAAACCGCGTGCCGAGACCGGCGACCGGAAAAACTGCCTTGCGAACTCTCTTCATGTGTCAATTATCCATTTGATGGCCAACTCGGCAATCCCTGTTTGAAGACATTTTCACGCCGAAATTGAGGATTACTTGGCGGACCGAGGAAAACTTCCACCGCTAAGCATCAAGGCGCCTTTTCGTTCCGGACGCCGCCTATGGTAAACTAATTGCTAACCAGGTTCGGCGAAGAATGGTCTTTCCCGTGACAGAGAAGGAGCAAGAGATGTCCGTTCGCAATGCCGCACAACGTTTTACCAGCGTCATGGCGGCCGCCAGCCTCTCGCTCGCTTTGCTGATGCCCGCCGGCCCGGCTTTCGCCGATGCCGGTTTCCGGCAATGGGTCGCCAGCTTCCGTGCCACCGCCGTCGTCGGCGGCGTTTCGGGCGCTGTCTACGATAAGGCTTTCAAGGGCATCGGCGAGCCCGATCCGGTGGTGCTGGAAAAGGCGCGCACGCAGCCTGAATTCACCGCGCCCGCCTGGGACTATTTCGACAACCGCGTCCATGACCAGTCCGTCGAGGTCGGTCAGCAGATGGCCAGGAAATGGAAGCCGTGGCTGGACAGGATCGAAGCGAGATTCGGCGTCGACCGCTACATTTTGCTGGCCATCTGGTCGATGGAATCGAATTATGGCGAGATCCTCAAGCGCGACGACATCATGCGCAATGTCGTGCGTTCGCTGGCGACGCTCGCCTATGGCGACCCACAACGGTCGAAATTTGCACGCACCCAGCTGGTCGCGGCGCTGAAGATCCTGCAGACCGGCGATATCGATGAAAGCCATCTCATGGGTTCGTGGGCCGGCGCCATGGGCCAGACGCAGTTCATCCCCACCAGCTATCAGCATTATGCCGTCGACATGGACGGCAACGGCAAGCGCGACATCTGGAATTCCATCCCCGATGCGCTGGCGACGGCCGCCAACCTGTTGAAGAAGAACGGCTGGCAGGCCAGCAAGACCTGGGGCTACGAAGTGGCCTTGCCGGCCGGCAAATTGCCGGGCGGATCGAAGACGCTGGCGCAATGGCAGGCGCTCGGCGTCGTCAGGGCCAACAGCAAACCGTTCAGGAATCTCACCGACAAGGCGACACTGAAGGTGCCGGACGGCCGTGGTGGGCCGGCCTTCCTGATGATCAGGAATTTCTCCGTCATCAAGGCCTACAACAACGCCGACAAATATGCACTTGCCGTCGGCCTTCTCGCCGACGAGATCGCCGGCTTGAGCGGTCTTGTCCAGGATTGGAAGCGGCCTTTCACCAAGCTCTCCTTCGAGGAAAGGCAGGAACTGCAGAAGCGGCTTTCGCAGCACGGGCTTTACGATGGCAAGTTCGACGGCAAGATCGGTGACGGCTCGAAAACCGCCATCATGGCGTATCAGGCCAAGGTCGGCTTGACCCAGGACGGGTATCCGAGCATGGAAGTACTCAAATGGCTCAGGCAGAAATAGAGCCAGGGCAATTCCGGGAAGACCGCGTAACGGTTTTCCGTCCGGAATTGCGTGAAAAACAAGAATTATTGCGGCCTCAGCGACCTGTCCGGCGCTGAACCGCGCAGGGATGGAGGAAGCGATTGGTTTCGGCTGCGCGCATCGGGACGCTGGTTCGTCGCATGCCGGCGCTTATCCTGGCCGTCGCAGTGCTTGCCGTTGCCGTAGCGGGCGCTTTCCATGCGCCGGCCATGGCGCAGGAGCAGCAGAACCGCGGCTGGTCGTTGCGCGACCTTCTGTTTCCGAACCGTGGCGAACGGTTCGAGCCGCCGCTGGACCTGCCGAAGGCAAAACCGAGGCTCAAGGCGAAAAAACCGCGTGCCCCCCGCCCGCCCGCGGAACCGGAAATCCCCGTGGTCGAGAAGGCGCCGGACGCCCGCACCGTCCTGGTGGTCGGCGACTTCATGGCGGCCGGCCTTGGCGAAGGCCTGGATACCGCCTTTGCCGAGAATGCCGGCGTCAGGATCGTCGTTCGCAGCAACGGTTCGTCCGGTTTCGTGCGCGATGATTTCTACAACTGGCCCGAACAAATCAAATCGCTGATCGAGACCGAAAAACCAGCCGCCGTGGTCGTCATGCTGGGTTCCAACGACCGCCAGCAGATGAAGGTGGGGGACGTGCGCGAACAGCCCCGATCCGAGAACTGGACCAAGGAATATGAGCGCCGCACCGATGCGCTCGGTAAGGCGATAGCAACCGCCAAGGTGCCCTTCCTGTGGGTCGGCATGCCGGCGTTCCGGGTGTCGAAGATGACCTCCGACATGCTGGCCTTCAACGACATCTACCACCAGGCGGCCGAAAGCAATGGCGGCGAATTCGTCGACGTCTGGGACGGGTTCGTCGACGAGAACGGCGCCTTCGTCACCAGCGGCCCTGATATGAACGGCCAGCCCGTGCGGCTGCGCGCCGATGACGGCATCAACGTCTCGAAGGCCGGCAAGCGCAAGCTCGCCTTCTATACCGAGAAGCCGCTGATGAAGATCCTGGGTCTTGCCGCGCCCGGAGGCGTCGCCCCGGCGACGGCACCAGCGGGTGCGCCGGTGGAAGCGCCGGCACCGGCCGCCGCACCCATTGTCATCGATCGCACGGCACCCATGCTGCTGAGCGATCCGGCGCTCGACGGCGGCTCCGAATTGCTCGGCGCTGCACCGGCGGCAAAGGCCAATCCCGACCTGCCCGGCGAAAAGCTGGTCGTCCAAGGCAAGGCCTCAAAGGCTTCGCCCGGCCGCGCCGATGATTTCTCTTGGCCGCCGAAGGCAAATCCGGCAACGGCCGCCGCCGATACAACGACGGCGATCAACCCTTAGTAACTTTCTCTGAGACCGTTCGAAACTCGCTCCCGCGAGCCATATGATGGTGTTTTCGAGAACCGGAGCAGAGCGTACGTTTAGGTACGCGAGCACCGGAAGCGCAGAAAACGCCTTCAGATGGCCGCAGGAGTAGAGTTTCCAACGGGGCTCAGCGCGGCAGGACGCTGGACCCCATCAACGCCTCGTCGATCGATCGCGCTGCCTGGCGGCCTTCGCGGATCGCCCAGACGACCAGCGACTGGCCACGACGCACGTCGCCTGCCGCATAGAGCCGGTCGACGCTGGTCCTGTAGTCGCGGTCGTTGGCTTCGACATTCCTGGAACGGCGGCTGTCGGTAGCGATCTTCATCTCGCCCTCGAGTTCCGACACCACCCCGGCGGCAGCCGGTCCGGCGAAGCCGATGGCGATGAAGGCGAGGTCGGCGCGGATGACGAATTCGGTGCCGGGGATCGGCTTGCGCTTGTCGTCGACCTCGCAGCACTTGACGCCGGTCAGCTGGCCCTCTTCGCCGATGAATTCGAGCGTCGCCACCTGGAATTCGCGCTCGGCGCCCTCGGCTTGCGAGGACGAGGTGCGCATCTTGGTCGCCCAATAGGGCCAGACCGAGAGCTTGTCTTCCTTCTCCGGCGGCTGCGGACGGATGTCGAGCTGCGTGACGCGCACGGCGCCCTGGCGGAAAGCCGTGCCGACGCAGTCGGACGCGGTATCGCCGCCGCCCACCACGACGACATGCTGCCCGCCGGCGATGATCGGATGCGACGGCCAGGCGACCGACTGGATCGGCTCGCCGCCAACGCGCCTGTTCTGCTGCACCAGATAGGGCATTGCGTCATGCACGCCGCCGAGGTCGTCGCCGGGGATGCCGGCCGCGCGTGGCGTTTCCGAGCCGCCGCAATAGAGCACGGCATCATGCTCGGCCAGCAGTTCGGCAACCGGCTTGTCGACACCGACATTGACGCCGCAATGGAAGGTCACGCCCTCGCCCTGCATCTGCTCGATGCGGCGGTCGATATAGTGCTTCTCGATCTTGAAGTCGGGAATGCCGTAGCGCATCAGCCCGCCGGGCCGACTCTCGCGCTCATAGACATGAACGTCGTGGCCGGCGCGGCCAAGCTGCTGGGCAGCCGCCATGCCGGCGGGCCCCGAGCCGATGACGGCGACGCGCTTTCCCGTCTTCTTCTCCGGCGGATAGGGCCTGATGTGACCGGTCTCGTACGCCTTGTCGGCGATCGCCTGTTCGACCGTCTTGATGGCGACCGGAATGTCCTCGAGGTTCAGCGTACAGGCTTCCTCGCAGGGCGCGGGGCAGATGCGGCCGGTGAATTCGGGGAAATTGTTGGTCGAATGCAGGTTGCGGATCGCGTTGTCCCAGTCCCTGTTGTAGACGAGGTCGTTCCAGTCGGGGATCTGGTTGTGGATCGGGCAACCCGTCGGCCCGTGGCAGAACGGAATGCCGCAATCCATGCAGCGCGCGGCCTGTTTCTCTACCTCCTTGTCGGACATCGGCAGCGTGAACTCGCGAAAGTGCCGGATGCGGTCGGAGGCCGGCTGGTACTTGTGCACCTGCCGGTCGATTTCGAGAAAGCCTGTTACCTTGCCCATAGTCCAGTTCCTGCTGTCCAAATGGTGCGGTTTTAGCCGCACCCGTTAACCCCTTGAGGCAGCCATGGCAACCTTGCGCCCGAGGTCAAGCTGTCGATGAAGTGGGCCGGGAAGCCTGGGCTTCCCGGCAATTCCAAACAAGTCTATTCCGCCGCAACGCCCATGCGCATGCGTTCCATCTCGATCAGGGCGCGGCGGTACTCGACCGGCATGATCTTGCGGAATTTCGGCCGGAAAATAGTCCAGTCGTCGAGGATCTCGCGGCCGCGCACCGAACCCGTGAAGTGGACGTGGTTCGAGATCAGCTGGTAGAGCCGTTCCTCGTCATGGCTGGTCATGTCGCCCGACACGTCGACGCGACCCTTGTGGTCGAGGTCGCCGCCATGGTGCAGCAGCTTTTCCATCAGGTCGTCTTCTTCGGGAACCGGCTCCAGTTCGACCATCGCCATGTTGCAGCGCTCGGCGAAATCGCCGGCCTCGTCCAGCACATAGGCGACGCCGCCCGACATGCCGGCGGCGAAGTTGCGGCCGGTCTTGCCGATGACGACGACGATGCCGCCGGTCATGTACTCGCAGCCATGGTCGCCGACGCCCTCGACGACGGCCGCCACGCCTGAATTGCGCACCGCGAAACGCTCGCCGGCGACGCCGGCGAAATAGGCCTCGCCCTCGGTCGCGCCATAGAGCACCGTGTTGCCCACGATGATGGAGTCCGCCGCGATGATCTTGGCTTCTTCCGGCGGCCGGATGACGATGCGGCCGCCCGAAAGGCCCTTGCCGACATAGTCGTTGCCGGCGCCGACGAGGTCGAACGAGATGCCGCGCGCCAGGAAGGCGCCGAAGGACTGGCCGGCGGTGCCGGTAAGCTTCACCGAGATCGTGTCCTCGCGCAGGCCCTTGTGCTTGAATCGCTTGGCCACTTCACCCGACAGCATGGCGCCCGTTGAGCGATCGACATTGCGGATCGGCAGTTCGATGCTGACCGGCTGCCGGCTCTCGAGCGCAGGCTTTGCCAGCTCGATCAGCTTGCGGTCGAGCACGTCGTCGATCGGATGCTTCTGCCGCTCGGTCCAGTGTGCCGCCTCATGCGGCACGTCGGGCTTGAAGAACATCTTCGAAAAATCGAGGCCGCGCGCCTTCCAGTGCTGGATCACGTCGCGCTTCTCCAGGAGGTCGCTGTCGCCGATGATCTGGTCGAGATGCGTAAAGCCCATTTCCGCGAGCAGCGCCCTCACCTCTTCCGCCACGTAGAAGAAGAAGTTGATGACATGCTCGGGAGTGCCCTTGAAGCGCTTGCGCAGCACCGGATCCTGCGTCGCGACGCCGACCGGACAAGTGTTGAGATGGCACTTGCGCATCATGATGCAGCCGGCCGCGATCAGCGGCGCCGTGGAGAAGCCGAACTCGTCGGCACCGAGCAGCGCGCCGATGATCACGTCGCGCCCGGTGCGCAGCCCGCCGTCGACCTGCAGCGCCACGCGCGAGCGCAGGCCGTTCAGCACCAGCGTCTGGTGCGTCTCGGCGAGCCCCATTTCCCATGGCGAGCCGGCATGCTTGAGCGAGGTCAGCGGCGAAGCGCCGGTGCCGCCATCATAGCCCGAGATGGTGATGTGGTCGGCGCGCGCCTTGGCGACGCCCGCCGCGACCGTGCCGACGCCGACTTCCGACACCAGCTTGACCGAGACGTCGGCCGCCGGGTTGACGTTCTTCAGGTCGTAGATCAGCTGCGCCAGATCCTCGATCGAATAGATGTCGTGATGCGGCGGCGGCGAGATCAGGCCGACGCCAGGCGTCGAGTGCCGGACCTTGGCGATGGTGGCGTCGACCTTGTGGCCTGGCAGCTGGCCGCCCTCGCCGGGCTTGGCACCTTGCGCCACCTTGATCTGCATCATGTCGGAATTGACGAGATACTCCGCCGTCACGCCGAAACGCCCTGACGCGACCTGCTTGATCGCCGACCGTTCGGGGTTCTTGCCGCCGCCGGGCAACGGCAGGTAGCGGTCGGCCTCTTCGCCGCCCTCGCCGGTGTTCGACTTACCGCCGATGGCGTTCATGGCGCGCGCCAGCGTGGTGTGCGCCTCCCTTGAGATCGAGCCGAACGACATCGCCCCGGTCGAGAAGCGCTTGACGATATCGGCTGCCGGCATGACCTCGTCGAGCGCGACCTTCTTGCGGCCGGTCTCGTCCGCGAGCTTGATCTTGAACAGGCCACGGATGGTCTGCGCACGCGCCGTCTCGCTGTCGATCTGCGCGGAATAGTCCTTGAACGTTTCCCACGATCCCTGGCGCACCGCGTGCTGCAAGGTGGCGACCGCGTCGGGCGACCAGATATGCGCCTCACCCCGCATGCGGAAGAGATATTCGCCGCCGACATCCAGGCTGTTGCGCAGCACCGGGTCGTTGCCGAAACCATCCGTATGGCGGCTGAAAGTCTCCTCGGCGATCTCGTTCAGCCCGACGCCTTCGATCAGCGTGGCGGTGCCGGTGAAATACTGCTGCACGAAATCCGACTTCAGCCCGATGGCGTCGAAGATCTGCGCGCCGCAATAGGACTGGTAGGTCGAGATGCCCATCTTGGACATCACCTTGAGGATGCCCTTGCCGATCGACTTGATGTAGCGCGAGACCACTTCGTAGGCGTCGACCTCTTCCGGCAGTTCGCCGCGCTTGTGCATGTCGAGCAGCGTGTCGAAGGCGAGATAGGGATTGATCGCCTCCGCGCCATAGCCGGCGAGGCAGCAGAAATGATGCACTTCACGCGGCTCGCCGGATTCGACGACGAGGCCGACGGAGGTGCGCAGCCCCTTGCGGATGAGGTGATGATGCACCGCGGCCGTCGCCAGCAGGGCCGGTATGGCGATGCGGTCCGGGCCGACCTGGCGGTCGGACAGGATGATGATGTTGTAGCCGCCGGCGACCGCCGCCTCCGCCCGCTCGCACAGGCGGTCGATGGCACCCTGCATGCCCGCGGCCCCTTCATTGGAGCCGTAGGTGATGTCGATCGTCTTGGTGTCGAAACGGTCCTCGGTGTGGCCGATCGAGCGGATCTTTTCGAGATCGCCATTGGTCAGGATCGGCTGGCGCACTTCGAGCCGCTTGCGGCGTGAATTCCCGACAAGGTCGAAGATGTTCGGCCGCGGTCCGATGAAGGACACCAGGCTCATCACCAGTTCCTCGCGGATCGGGTCGATCGGCGGGTTGGTGACCTGGGCGAAGTTCTGCTTGAAATAGGTGTAGAGCAGCTTCGACCTGTCCGACATGGCCGAGATAGGCGTATCGGTGCCCATCGAGCCCACGGCTTCCTGGCCGGTGGTCGCCATCGGCGACATCAACAGCTTGGTGTCTTCCTGGGTGTAGCCGAACGCCTGCTGGCGATCGAGCAGGCTGACATCCTTGCGCAACGCGCGCGGCTCGACCGGCTTCAAGTCTTCCAGGATGAGCTGCGTGTTGGCGAGCCAGGTCTTGTAGGGGTGCTTGGTCGCGATCTCCGACTTGATCTCTTCGTCGGAGACGATGCGGCCCTTGGCGAGGTCGATCAAAAGCATACGGCCTGGCTGCAGCCGCCACTTCTGGACGATCTTCTCCTCCGGCACCGGCAGCACGCCGGCTTCCGAGGCCATGATGACGCGGTCGTCGTCGGTGACGATGTAGCGCGCCGGACGCAGCCCGTTGCGGTCGAGGGTGGCGCCGATCTGGCGGCCATCGGTGAAGACCACCGCCGCAGGCCCGTCCCACGGCTCCATCAGCGCGGCATGATACTCGTAGAAAGCCTTGCGATCGGCATCCATCAGCTTGTTGCCCGCCCAGGCTTCCGGGATCAGCATCATCATCGCATGACTGAGGCTATAGCCGCCCTGGAACAGGAACTCGAGCGCATTGTCGAAACAGGCGGTGTCGGACTGGCCGTCGTAGGAGATCGGCCAGAGCTTCGAGATGTTGTTGCCGAACAGTTCGGAATCGACCGAGGCCTGTCGCGCCGCCATCCAGTTGTTGTTGCCGCGCACCGTGTTGATCTCGCCATTATGCGCGACCATGCGGTAGGGATGCGCGAGCTTCCACGAGGGAAACGTGTTGGTCGAAAAACGCTGGTGGACGAGGATCAGCGCTGTTTCGAAGCGCGGGTCCTTGAGGTCCGTGTAGTAGGCGCCGACCTGATAGGCCAGGAACATGCCCTTGTAGACGATGGTCCGCGCCGACAGCGACACGCAATAGGCGCCGATATCCTTGTTGTCGTTCTCGGCGTAGATGCGGCCCGAGATGACCTTGCGCAGCAGATAGAGCCTTGCCTCGTACTCCTCGTCGTCGGGAATGTCTGACGTGCGGCCGATGAAGACCTGGCGATGGAACGGCTCGGACGCGACGATGTCGGGTGCCTTCGACAGCGATGAGTTGTCGACGGGCACGTCACGGAAACCGATGAGCGGAAGACCCTCGGACTGCGCCGATTCGGTGATGATCTCTTCGACATGGGCGCGAAGTGCCGGGTCCTGCGGCATGAACCAGTGCCCGACGCCATACTGGCCCGCCGGCGGCAGTTCGATGCCCTGGGCCGCCATCTCCTCGCGGAAGAACTGGTCCGGAAGCTGCACCAGAACCCCGGCGCCGTCGCCCACCAGCGGATCGGCGCCGACGGCGCCGCGATGCGTCAGGTTTTCGAGCACGGCAAGCCCGTTCTCGACGATCTGATGCGACTTCACGCCCTTCATGTTGACGATGAAGCCGACGCCGCAGGCATCATGCTCGTTGCGCGGATCGTAGAGGCCTTGCGCGGCCAGCCCGGTGCTGGATCGGCCAAAAGTGGTCAGGGACGCGTTTTTGACGGTTGCCGCTTTCGTCTGCGCGGCCTGGCCGTTCGTCGCAGCGTGCGTCAATTCCGTCATTGTCCTGTCCTCCATACCCAGCCCTTCGGGCGCTGGTTTGCCTCGGCAAGCGCTTGGCTCACCCTGATCCTTGCGGCACGTCTTGCGAAATCCTTGTCGAACCACGCGGCGTTCCGCCTGGTTCGCATCTGGTATCGTACAGGCCAGAGCCCGGCCGTCCACCCGTCGCGCGTGGCAACAGCCGGAGAGGCCTATATGTTACGCCAATCCAGCCTGTTTTGTGCGACAAAATAAGACAGCACTACTGTCCTAAATTTTTATGGCAGAATTCCCCGGCACACACAAGGGGCTGTTGAGAATCATCGAGAGTTGATGACGGCAGCGCATGCGTAGATCATCGCGGAGAAGTTGCGATCAGTTTTCTCGCTGCGCATTGCGATGCCTTTGAATTCTTTGAGCTTCGCGAAGAAGTTCTCGATGAGATGGCGCCATTTGTAGATTTCGGCGTCGATGCTGATGG